>CAYSON010000128.1:1198-8229 GCA_964432635.1 uncultured Desulfopila sp. | reverse complement strand
AAGGATTAATGGGGTGAAGGTTCCTCACCGGACAGAGGCAAGGGCAAGCGCACTTGCCCCCCGTCTAGCGAAGTAATGGGAAAAATGGCGATGGTGCCACCGAGACGCTCCATGATGGTATGGCAGACAAAGAGCCCGAGACCGGTCCCCCTGCCTCCCTCTTTGGTGGTGAAGAAGGGATCGAAGATGTTGGGCAGATCCTCGGCGGTGATACCGCTGCCATTGTCGGCCACCCGAACCACCAGGGTACGGCCCGATGGCCCGCCGCTTTCGACCACGGTGGTTATCATCAGCTCTGCTTGCCGCTCGCTCAGCCCGCTAACGGCGTCAAGGGCGTTGAGCAGGCAGTTGATCAGTACCTGACGCAGGGCATCACGGTCGACGACAACCCGGTCATCCGTGGCCAGGTATTCGCGCCTCACCCGGCATCCGGCAAAGTTTTTTTCAACAGACAAGAAGGCGACGACATCATCGAGCAGGTTGTGCACCGCCACTTGCACCGGCTCCCGTTCCCCGGGCCGGGCAAAATCAAGGAGTTTGCCGATCAGTCGTTTGATGCGATCAAGCTCCTGTTGGGCCTTGTCAGAAAAGCGCTGTCGCTCCTCCTGGCCGAGATCAGCCCTGGCGAGCAATTCTGCATAGCCCTGAATAATCGACAATGGGTTGCCGATCTCGTGGGCCAGCCCGGCAGAGAGACGTCCGGCGGTGGCCAGTTTTTCCGAGCGCACCACCATCTCGTTGCGTTGTCGCAATTCCTGGTTGGCTTCTTCCAATTGGCTGACCGTGGCCCGCAATTTGCGGTTATCGCTTTCGATACGTTGCAACAGCCCGTGAAAACTGAGCGATAGGCGGCGAAAAACCGTGTCTCCTTCGCGGATAGGAAAAAATTCCACTTGGTCGGGGTGGTATTCCTCACTCTTGCGCAGAAGCAGATTGAGCGGGCGAAAAAGCGAGCGATCAAGACGAAAAAACACCAGAATGGCAAAAATCACCAGATTGACCGCCAGGTAAACCGCAGCGAGTTGCAACTCTTCCCTGTAGCGCTGGTAGATGGGAGCAAAGGATCGTTCGGCGGAGAGTGCCCCGACGATATCACCTTCGGCGTTGCGAAGGGGTACCGCGAGCACCGCCCCCTCGCGATTGAGAAAAAAGATATTCCAATGGTTGCCGACAACCCCCAGCGATACCCGACCCTCGGCCAGTGCCGTTTTGGCATGGGCACGGTGCTGCTCGGCAAAGGCGCAGGGAGGATCGTTGGCTGGTTGTGAAAACGCTGGAGTTACCGCAAGGCAGGAGAACATGGCCAAACCGTCGCCACCACCTGCGGAGATTCTCGCCGCCAGCCCCTGGAGATCTCCCCCGCCGCCGGCGGTGAACATTTCCGCCAGGCCGTGCAAAACCCTCCGGGCGGCTGCAACCTCCTCGCGAATTGCCGAACTCGCTCCGAAATAGACCAGAACCATACTCTGCAGGGCCATGGCCAGTCCGAGCATGACGACGATGGTTGCCATAAGTCGGCCTGTCAGTCCGTTACCCGCCATCTTCCCCCTTCCGCTCTTTACCGGCACCGCAAATATGCCTTCGCCGCTGTCCGCCTGTACAGCTCATTCGCCTCACCACGCCACAAGACGTTCTCGGCGGATTGTAAAATAAATTTACAGGCAAGGCAACCTAGTCAAGAAGAGTAGCCGTTTTCCGTCGAGGTGCAAGGTCTTTGTCACCACAGGAGGGCGTCAGCTATAAAAATGGCTAAATGATCAGCGGCAGGCGCCCGGCAGCAAGGTTTGCCCGCGACGCACCACCATGGTTGAAAAATAGTGGAGTTCGCGCCCCCTTGCCTGACGAATATCTCTCCAGATAACCTCATCTTCCAGGCTGCTGCGCTCGACCAGCACCGCGCGGTCAACCAGCCCCTCGGATTCAAGAAGGGCGACCAGCCGATCCATGACCTTGTGCACCTTCATAAAGACGGCAACATCGGCCAGTCGCAGCATTTCGAGAATACGCTCGTCGGCAAAAGTCGCCGGAATGACCACCAGCCGTTCATCGCCGAGGCAGAGGGGAAGACAGGCGCTGGCGGCGCTGGCGCCGATGGCGGAAACACCTGGGATGATGGAGATGCGCACCGTCGCATCGTGTTCGAGCAGGGTCTCGCAGACATAGAAACCGGTGGAATAAATCGAGGGATCGCCGAGGGTCGGAAAGACCACGTCACGGCCTTCGGCAAGGCAGGCGGAGATGGTTTCGGCCGCCTGCCGCCAGGCCTCGGCAACCTCCGGGTCGACCACCTGGCCGCGCCGCACCATCTTCATGGGAAAGCGATGGCTGAGTATGGTCTTTCCCTCGCGAGCAACGACGCCGGAGACGATTTTCAAGGCCATGCTGCCGCCGTTTTCAAACGCCGAGGGAACAAACCACACCTGACACTGGTTGAGAAGTTGTACCGCCCGCAGGGTCATCAGCTGCGGATCTCCCGGCCCCACCCCCACCACGTAAAACGTTCCCCGCATGATCTTCCTCATGGATGCGTTGCGAAAGGGCGATAGGGCCTGCTCCCTGCAGCCCTTTCAACCTTTCAGGAGTAACTCGCTCAGTGCGCTACTTCAGGACCAGTCCGCGCTCACCAGCGGCATCGGCAATATTTTCGACAAAGAGCGCGGCAAAGGCCGGGCTCGACCCCAATCCCTGCAGCACCGGCTGCACGGCAAAATCCAAAGCGGTCAATTGCGATTTCCAGGAGTCTTCTTCATCCCCGGCCATATCGTTGACCGCATGGTCGCCGGCGGTGATCATGAACGGCTTGAGCACCACCTTTTTCGAAGCGCTTTGCCTGAGGCGCGGCAAAATATCCTCAAGGCTCGGGGTACCCTCGACCACCCCAATAAAAATCTCCACGCCGGGATAGGCCAGACGCAGCTTCTTTTCGGTTTCGGCGTAGACACCGGTGGACCAGGTCTCGTTGCCATGGCCCATATAGAGCAGGCTGGCCCCCTCTTTTCTGGCCATCTCGACATCGGCGGCCAGCGCTTTGACAACACGATCGATATCGCCATGATAGGGATAGCGGTCGCCCGGCATGCCCAAAGCGGGACGGCCCATCACCACCACCTCGAAGGGCCGCCACTTGCTCTTCAGCGTTTGTATGCCACCCAGAGCCATGACATAGCTGTTGAGATCGTGGGACTGCTCCATAAAAAACATATGGGTCGGTTGGACGATGATGTTGCGGTAGCCGTCTTCCTGGAGATCGCCCATAACCTGAATGACATTCTTGACCTCGAGGATCTCTTCCGGCACCCCCTGAGCGAGCCACTGCTGCTTGTCGGCCCGGCGCTTTTTCCATGCTGAGCGCACCATATTGGAGGTGAAGGTGATTCGCACCTCGGTATGGGGGTAGGTCTGGCGAACCGCCCGGGTGATGTGATCAAGGGACTGAACCGCCTCCGGCACTGTAGTGCCGAAGCTGGCGATGAGGATGGCGGTCTTGCCCGCCGCGGGGGCGTTGCCGGAGGCCAGGGCAAAACGGCTGGTGCAGAGGATGCAGAGAGCAAGCAACAGCATTCCCAGATGACGGGACAACATGGTTTTCTCCTCTCAGGTTACGACCCCGGGAAAAAAATAATCCCCGAATCATGGTGATGATCCGGGGATGCCCTGTGTTCCTCGTCTCTGATGGTCTATCCTGTTCCACGGGACAGCGCTCACGGTTTCAGGCAGGTCTTCTGACTCCCGGCTCCCCCATCTTCCACGCCTTCCCGGGCGGTGCCCAGTGGCAATCAGTGGAATTTGTCCCCGGTTACAGCGGCGGGCCCGTCCTCGAATTACACGAGGTTCCCTTTTCAGCTTTAAAACTCCCGTTGGTTTGGGAAAAGCACCTGAAACTCGTCAACGTTAACAAGTCACGGCCAGAGAAGTCAACTCATTTCTCCCGGGGATCAGGGCCAGCGTGTGCTCCCCTGCCCCTTCCCGCCTGGCCTGGTGCCAGCGATAATAACTATTTTCTTTCTTTCCCGTGAGGTGTAGTATCGCCCGAAATCACGACGGCGCGGCCTTGGCCCACCGTCGCCGTCGAGGCCTGGCGACAACCGCCGTCACCGCAGACCCCACCTGTATGGAACACCCCCTTGCCAGCGAGTACTCCATTCTCTTGACGCAGGTCCTCCTGCCGCTGCTGCGCCTGTGTGTTTTCATCGCCCTGGGCTTGTTTGTCGCCAACGTTATCGAAAGCCTCAACTGGACCGACCGGTTGGCTCTGGTCGTACGGCCCCTGCTGCGTGCGGGACGGCTGTCGTCCACCACCGGGGCCAGTTTCTCTCTAGCCTTCGTCTCCGGGGTCTCGGCTAACACCCTGCTCTCCGAGGCCTACGACCAGGAAAGGATGACGAGGCGCGAACTCTTTCTCGCCAACCTCTTCAATGCCGTACCCCGTTTTTTCCTCCATTTGCCGACGGTGTTCTTTCTCACCGCGCCGATGATTGGGCTCGGTGCGGTGTACTACGTTCTTTTAACTTTGGCCTCCTCGGTCCTGCAAACCCTGTTGGTGGTGGTTGGAGGGCGCTTTTTCCTCAGTCCTCCGCAGGAAGCGGGCGACTCCCCCCCAGTGCAACGCCGCCGTATCGGCTGGAAAGATGCGGTGAAAAAAGGCCTTCAGCGGCTTAAGAAACGCCTCGGTAAGGTGCTGCTCTTCCTGGTGCCGGTCTACCTGCTTTTTTATCTGCTCAACTCCTCCGGGTTCTTCGCGCTTTTGGAGACCTTTCTCGCCGACCACGTATCATTTCTTTCCTGGCTCAATCCCAAGAGCCTGGGGATTATCGTCTTCATGGTTACCGCCGAGTTCTCCGCCGGGCTGTCGGCGGCCAGTGCGCTCCTTGCCGCCGACAGCCTCACCGTCCAGGAGGTGGTGCTGGCCCTGTTGGTCGGCAATATCCTCGCCACCCCGATTCGCACCGTTCGCCATCAATTGCCCTACTATTCTGGAATCTACGCTCCGCGCCTGGCCCTGCAGCTGGTCGTGGCCGGGCAGGCGGTGCGTACCCTGTGCGTCGCCTCTGTCGCCTGCTGCTGGTATCTGTGGGCCTGACCATGCGAAGCAACGACACCACAACAACGCGCTCGACCAGCACCGTCGCCATCACCATCACGGCGCTGGCCCTGACCCTGATCCTGGCGATCATCGTTGCCACCGGCATGGGCTATATCCACATCAACGGGAGCGAGATCGTGCGCATCATCCTGGCGCAGCTCTTTGGCACCCCGGACCTGCTCGGCGAGATGGAAAAGAACCTGCCCTACGTGGTGATCGAGGTGAGACTGCCGCGCATCCTCAGCGCCGCCTTGGTCGGCGCCGGTCTGGCTGTGGCCGGAGTTATCTACCAGGGCATCCTCCGCAACCCCCTGGCCGATCCCTACACCCTGGGTATCTCCAGCGGCGCCGCCTTCGGCGCCTCCCTGGCACTGCTCGCCAATCTCAGCGTAGCAGCACATTTCTCCACCCCGCTCTTTGCCTTTGTCGGCGCCGTCGCCACCCTGGCCGTGGTGTTGCGCCTCTCTTCCTTCAACGGGCAGATCTCGGCCCAGACCCTCATTCTCTCCGGGGTCATCGTCGGCGCCATCCTCTCCGCCGGCATCAGCTTTCTTAAATATCTTGCCGACGAGCAGGTGGCGATCATCATCTTCTGGCTGATGGGCAGCTTCGCCGCCGCCACCTGGAAGACCACGCTGCTGGCGGCGGTGACCGTCTGCCTGGGATGCATGATTACGCTCTACTACGGTCGCGATCTCAATATCCTCAGCCTCGGTCGGCGCTCCGCCGATTCCCTCGGGGTCGATACCGCCCGGGTGCGGCTGATTCTTCTCATCACCGCCTCGCTGCTCGCCGCGGTGTGCGTCTCAACCAGCGGCATCATCGGCTTTATCGGCCTGATCGTGCCGCATCTGATGCGCTATCTGGTCGGACCTGATCATCGCCGCCTGCTGCCCACCTCGGCTCTGGCGGGGGCGCTGCTGCTGCTCTTCGCCGACACCCTGACCCGGGCGGTACTGCCGGTGGAGGTACCCATCGGGGTCCTCACCGCCCTGATCGGCGGACCGTTTTTCTGCGTCATTTTTCGCCAGAAGCAAAAGGGAAGCGGCTATGAGTGAGTTGCTCTATGACATCACCGGCCTCTCCTTTGCCTACGGAGAGAGCAAAGTGCTACACGACATTTCGCTTAAGCTGCCCGGCGGCCGTTTTTACGGCATCGTCGGCCCCAACGGCTGCGGCAAATCGACCCTGCTCGACCTGCTGGCAGGCATCAAGCGCCCTCAGGCTGGAGGCATAAGCTTCTGCGGCAGGCCCCTGTCCGCTTACCCCAAACGGGAGTTGGCCCGCCGCCTTGCCCTGGTACCGCAGGAGGTCGATTGCGGCTTCGGCTTCACCGTCGAGGAGATCGTGCTCATGGGCCGCCACCCCCATCGCCCCCGGTTTGGCGCCCCCAGCCAAGAAGACTGGGCGGCGATTGAACGGGCCATGGAGCAGATCGGCATCCTCCCCCTCAGACTGCGCCAAACCACCACCCTCTCCGGCGGACAAAAACAGCGCGCGGTGGTGGCCCGGGCCCTGGCCCAGGACACTCCGCTGCTGCTCTTTGACGAGGCCACCTCAAGCCTGGACATCAAGTACACCCTGCACATCTTCAATCTTGTCCGTCACCTGGTGCGCAGCGAGGGGCGCAGCGTTATCGCCGTGGTCCACAACCTCAACCTCGCCGCTGCCTACTGCGACTATCTGCTGTTTATGAAGGAGGGGCGGGTCGTCTGTCACGGCCCAAGTGGTGAAACCATGACCGCAACCACCATCGCCGAGGTCTTCGACGTCACCGCGCAGGTGGCTGTCGATCCCTATAACAACACGCGCCAGGTGAGTTTTACCTATTATCGCTGAGAAAACGTCATGAATCCTTCACCCTTCTCCATCCCCTGGTCGACTCTTGCACTTGCCATGCTCATGTTCCTGCTGAGCCCCTGCCGAGCGATGGCGGGAAACATCACCG
>CAYSON010000128.1:0-1188 GCA_964432635.1 uncultured Desulfopila sp. | reverse complement strand
TAGCGAGAACGTGGCGGCAATGGGCGGCGCTGAGCAGCTCATCGGCATCGGCGGCGAGGACGATTACCCTCCGGAAATTCTCGGCAAAGACACCTTCTCCTATCGTCAAGACGCGGAAAAATTTCTCGCCGCCGCACCCGACCTGGTGCTGGTGCGACCGATGATCGAACGATCCTACCCGGAGCTGCTGAACAAGCTGCGCCGGAGCGGAATCACCGTGGTCTCGCTGCAGCCCAACACGGTGGAGGAGATCTTCGCCTACTGGTGCCATCTTGGCCTTCTCGTCGGGCGCCCCGAAGCGGCGGAAGCGATGATCGCCGCCTTCTCCGCCCGCCAGGAACGGGTGCGGGAGAAGGTCGCGTCCATCCCCAAAGAGTCGCGTCCCAAGGTCTATTTCGAGGCCATCCACGCCAAGATGAAGACCTTTGCCACCGACAGCATCGCCATGTACGTCCTACAACAGGCCGGCGGCAGCAACATCGCCGCCGATGCCCCCCAGGTGCGCCAGACCAACATTGCTGATTACGGCAAGGAGCGGCTGCTAGCGCGCGGCGAGGAGATCGACGTCTTTGTCGCCCAAAGGGGGCGGATGAACCCGGTCAGTGAAAAGGATATCCTTGAGGAGCCTGGTTTTGGCGCCATCCGCGCGGTACGCCAGGGACGGATTGTTCTCGTCCCCGAAGCCCTGGTGTCACGGCCCACACCGCGCCTTGCCGAAGGCATCGAACAGCTCCACCATGCCCTCTACCCTAGCACCGAGGCACGACCATGAGCAACGTCCTCGCCCCAGCCTGCGTCATTGTCGGCACCTCCTCCGGATCGGGCAAGACCACGGTCACCCTTGGACTGATGGCCGCCCTGCACCTGCGTGGCCTGGCGGTGCAGCCGTTCAAGTGCGGCCCCGATTTCATCGACCCCGGCCTGCATCAGCTGGTCACCGGGCGCGTCTCGCGCAATCTTGATCTGTGGATGTGCGGCGAGGAGTTCACCCGTGCCACCTTGGCCCGCCACGGCAGCGGAGTCGACATCAGCGTCATCGAAGGGGTCATGGGCATGTTCGACGGTGGCATCTCCTCCTCCGCCAATCTTGCCGTTACCCTGGGGCTGCCGACCATCCTGGTGCTTGACGTCCGTTCCATGGCGGAAAGCGCCGCGGCCGTGTTGCGTGGCTTTGAATCACTGCTGCCG
>CAYSON010000127.1:0-8280 GCA_964432635.1 uncultured Desulfopila sp. | reverse complement strand
GAGCAGGTGCTCGATGCCGCAGTCGACCACCATCCGCGCCAGCATGCGCCCCGCCTCCTCTCCACTCACCGCCATGGTCACCTCCACCGGCTGCTCGGCCAGTTCGAAGAAGCGGCTGCTGCGAATGGTGCGGTCGTGGCCGAAACCCATGGCGCCGGCAATCAGAGTAGCGCCGCCGATGCCCAGCCGGCGCGCCTCCGCCACCAGCCACTGGGCCAGGGGCTGGTGAGAATGTTGCCGATCCTGCTGGGTGAAAAAGGTCAACTGATAGCCGTTCATTTCCTCTCCCTAAAATCGTTGCAACACAGCGACCGTGGCCAATCCGAGCAAAGTCATGGCCAGGGAACCGACGACGTGGGCGGCGATCGCCCCCCCCGCCCAGAGCAGTCGGCCCTCCTGCAGCAGGGAAACCACCTCCGCCGAAAAGGTGGAGAAGGTGGTCAAGCCGCCGAGAAAGCCGGTGATGATCAACAAGCGCCATTCCGGGGCGATGCCTGGATGGCCGGCGAACAACGCCATGGCGATACCGATGAGGTAGCCGCCGAGCAGGTTGGCCGCCAAAGTCCCCAGGGGAATGGAGGGAAACAGGGCATTGAGCGACACGCCCAACAGCCAGCGCAGGATGGCGCCGGCCGAGGCCCCGCAACTGATAGCAACAAGGGAGTTGAGCACTGCAGCACACTGTCGATTAAGGGTTGAGCGGCCACCATACATCCACCATGGGCCGTTAGCGCGGGCCGATGTGAGCGCCGGCAATATACCAGCAAAAGGAGCATTCGTCACTAAGGGAACGACCGGTCAGCGCGGTTGTTGCTTTCACTTTGGTGATGCTTTATGGTGAGGATCAACTATCACGCAACCACGCCCCTTGTCACAACCGCCGCGCCACCACTGGCAACCATCACACCATGAACTCTCTGTCCCTGGAACTTGTCCTCATTCTCGCCCTCATCCTCGTCAACGGCCTGCTCTCCCTCTCTGAAATGGCCCTGGTCTCAGCGCGCCGCGCGCGCCTTGAGCAACTGGCCGAGGAGGGTGACAGCGGAGCTAAAGCGGCCCTTGGTTTGGCAGCAACCCCCACTCGTTTTCTCTCCACCATCCAGATCGGCATCACCTTTGTCGGCATCCTCTCCGGCGCTTTCGGAGGAGCCACCGTCGCCGAGGTCCTCACCACTCAGTTCCAACGGTACCCGGCACTGGCCCCCTATGGCAAATCCCTGGCCATGGTCCTGGTGGTGGTTACCATCACCTACCTGTCCCTGGTGGTCGGCGAGCTGGTACCCAAGCGCCTGGCCCTCAACAATCCGGAAAAAATCGCCATTAAGGCGGCCCCGGTGATTAACCTGTTCGCCCGCATGGCCCATCCCCTGGTGCTCTTCCTCGGCGGTTCCACCAACCTCCTCTTGCGCCTCCTGCGCTTTCGTCCCACCTCCGAGCCGACGGTAACCGAAGAGGAGATCAAGCTGATGCTCAGCGAGGGGGCGCGGGCCGGTATCTTTCAGCCCTTCGAGCAGAACGCCATCGAACGGGTCTTTCGTCTTGCCGACCGCCGCGTCACCGTACTGATGACCCCGCGCCAGGAGATGGTCCGTCTTGATCTCGAGGCCACCATCGAACAGACCAAGGAGCAAATCGCCCATTTCAGACACTCCGCTTACCCGGTGGTTGAGGGGAGCTTCGACAACATCGTCGGGGTGGTCACCACCAAGGACCTGCTCGCCCTGCAGCTGTTGCAGCAGCCATTCACCCTGAAAACCATCTGCAAACCGCCGCTCTTTGTCCCGGATAACTCGCAGGCGGTGGATGTGCTGCACTTGATGCAGAAATCAAATAGCCGCATGGCCTTCGTCGTCGACGAGTACGGTATGGTCCTCGGCTTGATCACCTACGGCGACATTCTCCGCACAGTCTTCGACGACCTGGAGAGCCCCTCCGCAGGTTGGCGCAGTATTGTCGAACGTGAGGACGGTTCGTGGCTGGTCTCCGGCAATCTTCCTTTTGATGATTTTCTGGAATTTTTTTCGATGTCCCGGGTCGACGAGGACGAACTGAAAAGGATCAGTACCGTGGGCGGCTTCGCCTTGATCAAGATCGGCACGGTGCCGGAGGAGAGTCAGCACTTTTCCTGGCGGGGCCTGCGGGTCGAGGTGGTCGACATGGATGGCAGACGCATCGACAAGGTACTGGTTTCTCGTCTGCCCCCCCCCGCCGACGATTTTTCCTGACGGCGCACCGCCTCCTGCTTAATCGACCCTCTCGGCCATGGCCAGGCGCACCTTGGTCACGACATCTTCCATGGTAAAGGGTTTCTGGATGAAGTGGACGTCACTCCCCAGCACCCCATGCTGAGCAATGACATCGGCGGTGTAGCCGGACATAAACAGGCACTTGAGACCTGGGAACAAGGCCTGCATCCGGCGGGCGAGATCGCGACCGTTCATCTCCGGCATGACCACATCGGTCATCAGCAGCCCGATATCGCCTCGGCGCTGCTCTGCCAGGCGAAGGGCCTCGGCGGGCGAGGAGGCAACCAGCACCTCGTAGCCTTGCAGTTTGAGCATGGCCTGAGTGACTTCGAGAATCATCGGCTCGTCCTCCACCAGGAGAATGGTGCCGTGGCGGCTGGTTCCCGCTGACGCATCCGGACGGATCAGCGCATGACTCGCCTCCGCTTGGTGACGGGGCAGATAAATGGTGAAGGATGTGCCCTTGCCGGGACTGCTGACCACGTTAATGATGCCGCCGTTCTGCTTGACGATGCCGTAGACGGTGGACAGGCCAAGGCCGGTGCCCTTGCCAAGTTCTTTGGTGGTAAAGAAGGGCTCAAAGAGGTGGGAAAGGGTCTCCTCATCCATGCCGCTGCCGCTGTCGCTGACCGAGAGCAGCACATAGTCGCCGGGAAGGAAGTCGCTGTGGGCGTCGCAATACTCCTGGTCGAAGCTGGCGTTTGCGGTGTGAATGGTGACGCGGCCGGTGTCAACAATGGCGTCGCGGGCGTTAACACACAGGTTGGCAAGCATTTGGTCAACCTGGGACGGATCGATCTTCACCGTCCATAGGCTCTCGCGGGGCTGCCAGAGGAGATCGATATCCTCGCCGATGAGGCGGTGCAGCATCTTGAGCATGCCTTCCACCGTCTCGTTGAGCGCCAGCACCTTGGGCGTCACTGTCTGCTTACGGGCAAAGGCGAGCAGCTGCCGGGTGAGATCGGCGGAGCGGGTGGCAGCGCGGCCGATTTCCTGGAGATGCGCAGCCAGGGGATGAGCGCTGTCGAGCTCCCGCTGGGCCAGTTCGGTATGGCCGAGAATGACGCTCAACATGTTATTGAAATCGTGCGCCACGCCACCGGCAAGACGGCCCACCGACTCCATCTTCTGCGCCTGGGTCAGTTGTTCCTGCAGCTTCTCTTTCTCTGCCGCCGCCTCCACCCCTTCAGTGATGTCGCGCACCGAGGCAATCACCCCGTTTATCGACGGCTCGCCCAGAAAACTCTGGGCGATGGCCTCGAAATGGGCCCACCCCCGAGTGCGGTGGATATGGCGGTAGCGCACCGTCACGGTCTTCTCGGGATGGGCCACCGCCTCGTCCCAGGCGGCTATTACCGCCGCGAGGTCGTCGGGGTGGATGAGGGTCTCAATGCTGCGCCCCTCCAATTCCGCCGCAGCAAAGCCGGTCATCCGCTCCGCTCCGGGGCTGACATAGCGCTGGCTGCCGTCGCCATTGAGAATGACCAGGCAGTCGGAGCTGTTCTTGACGAGAAGACGAAACCGCTCCTCGCTGTCGATTAAGGCCGCCTCGGCTCGCTTGCGTTGTTCGATATCCTGCAGGGTGCCATACAGGCGGTGGCAGCGGCCGTCGACCATCTCCGCACGCCCCAGGCAGCGGACCCAACGCACCTCGCCGATAGCAGTGCAAAGGCGCGCCTCGATATCAAAGGCTTCCCCCCCGGCGATGGCACCGTCAAGTGCCACAGCGAGACGCTCCCGTCCCTCGCCGGCGACAAAAAGGTCGATACTGTCCGCCATGGTCGGGACATAACCATCATCGACCCCGATGATCTCCCGGGTGATCTCCGACCAACGCTCCTCACCGCTCTCGGGGAATTTCTCCCAGGCACCGATGCGGGCGATGCGGCCGGTCTCAACCAGCAACTCGGTGGTGTGGACAAGATCGCCGCGGCTGATCTCGAGTTCAGCGGTGCGCCGCCGCACCGCCCGGCGCAAGGCACGATTCCAAAAGAAAAAGAGCAGCAGCAGGGCCCAGAGAATCCCGAAGCCGATGAGGAGGTAGGCGGTGGAAACACGGTGGCCCACGGGGGTGCCGAGCCACTTGCGGTCGATCCGCTGCAGATCCTCCTGACTGAGAGCGGCAAAGCCCTCCTCGATAGTGGCCAGGAGATCCTGTTTGCCTTTGCCCACGGCACGATGAAATTCCCCCGAGGGCATGGCGATCGAAGTCTTGAAGAGGTTCTCAATCTCGTACTTATAGAGAAAATAGAGGGCCGGCGGCTTGTCGATGACGAAGACATTGACCTTGTGCTCCTTGGCGGCAATAACGATATCCTCGTAGCCCTTATAGAGCATGAGGTTCTCCACCCCGGCCTTTTTGAGGGCCTCGACGGCGGCATCGCCATCTTTGGCCGCCACCACGAAGCCCTTGAGCGAGGCGATGTCGGTGATGCCGCTGATCTGGTTCTTGAAGAACACCGAGACCTCGATCCTGGCATGGGGCCTACCGAATTCGAGCCAGGCCAAACGCTCCTCGGTCTTGAAGACGGTGTCGATGACATCAAACTCACCGTTTTTCATGCGCCGCAACGCACTCTCCCAATCCATCACCGAGATCTGTACCGGGATACCGGTCCTTTTCTCCCACAACCGCCACTGATCGACGAGGATGCCCTGGGCGGCGCCGTCACCGTCGAGAAAGATATAGGGGGGGTAGTTGTTGTCGATGACCACCCGCAGGGGTTTGCCTGGGTCGGCCACGGTAACCGCCGCAGCAAGCATGGTCCATAGCGCGACGAGAAGGAGGAGAGAAAAAAAGTTGGCGCACTTGCCAATGCTGGGATGAGGGGAGGAAGTTGTCATCAAAGAGATATGCTCCGCTGGCGAGAGTGTGCAACACAAAGAGATGGGCTTGTATTCGCGGCAACGCCGAAACGGCATGAGGCCCACCTTATCCACCCCGCGCCGACAACTGCTTGTTTTTCCATTATGGAGGACCGAGCCGCACTTGTCAATCCCTCCCTTTTGAGGAAAAGGCCTTTGTAACGGTAGGCTTCCCTGCTACAATGATAGCATCTGACTTTTCCAGGTGATCCGGTGAGAAGTTGCCGAACGCCAATGACCTCCGCACCTCGACAGCGCCATGAACCGTTCCCAAGCCCCGCTTTCGCCAATAGACACCACAGCTTTGCTGCGGCTCATCGTCAGCTGCTGCCTCCCCCCTGAAGCGGAGGCAAGCGATTTCGAGCGCCTGCTACGCCACCACTTTCGCACAGAACTCGGCCTTGTCGCCGACATCTACCACTACCACCCAAAGACCCATCGCTACCTATCAGGTCCCGGGGTGCAAGGCGCCTTGCTGCCCCAGGGCCTTGACGCTAACGAGCTGCCCAAAACCAAGGAAGCGCAGAAGGATCGCACCCTCCTCCTGCTGCCCCTCGGCCACAACCAGCCCCCCGCCGCCGTGCTGGCCATTGCCAGCGCCGAGGGTCAATTCCTGTCGCCGGACCTTGATGCTGATCTTGGCCTTGCGGCGCTGACGGCGGCCATCGCCGCTCGTCTCGACGCCCTTGATGCCCGGGCCGAGCTTTCCCTGGCGCGCCAGCTGGCCGCCCGGGAGGAGTCGTTGCGCCAGGCCCTCTACGACATCAACGAGACCGCCCATGGCGCCACGAGTGAGCAAGATCTCTATCAGGGCTTGCATCGCATCGTCGCCCGCTTAATCAACGCCACCAATATATTGATCGCCCTG
The DNA here is from genome assembly GCA_964432635.1 of uncultured Desulfopila sp. Lineage (GTDB taxonomy): Bacteria > Desulfobacterota > Desulfobulbia > Desulfobulbales > Desulfocapsaceae > Desulforhopalus_A. The sequence goes on along the minus strand of CAYSON010000127.1, from coordinate 2,301 downwards.
CGCGAGGAACGGGACGGCGCGCACTACGTCCGCTTCGCCTACTACTGCGACGAATTCGACAGCGCCCTGCAGGGCACGGAGGTTCGCATTGAGCCCACCGTCCCGCTGAGCATGTCCGCCTACCTCATGCAAAGCGGCCTGCCCCTGCTCCTCCAGCCTGAAGATTACGACCGCTTCTGCCACGAAAACAACGTCAAGCCCCTCGGCCAGCGCGCCTTTTCCCTGGTCGGCGTACCTTTTTTCGGGGAACACCTCGCCGGCGTAGTGCTCACCCAAACCTATCGCCAGGAACGCTACAGCGAAAAGGACCGGGAGCTGCTGGCCTATGTCGCCCGCCATATCGGCGACGCCCTCAGCCGCAAGAAGGCCCTCGATGAGATGCGTGAGACCAACGAGATCTTCTCACTCTTTCTCCGCTATTCTCCGGTGCACGTCTATATCAAGGAGGTCAGCGACACCGGCAGCAGGCTGCTCCGGGCGAGCCGGGCCTACGCCGCCTCCCTCGACAATTCCACACCGGAAGAGCTCATCGGCAAAAGCATGGAGGAGCTTTTTCCCCCGGAGTTTGCCGCCAAAACCAGTGGTGCTGATCGGCAGGTGGTGAGCGACGGCACACCGCTGCAGACCGAAGAACACCTCGACGGCAAGACCTACTCGACCATCAAGTTCCCCATCCACCAGGGTGGCAAGACCTTGTTGGCCGGTTACAGCATCGACATCACCGAGCGCCGGCAGATGGTCGAGACGCTGCAGGAGAACGAGCGGCGCTACCGCATCCTCTTTGAAAAATCGCCACTCGCCATGATCAGTTTCGACAGCAGCGGAACAATCATTGACTGCAACGAGAAATTTGTCGAGATGATGGGATCAAGCCGTGACAAGCTGATCGGCTTCCACTCTGCCGGCAAGAGTTCTCCGAAGATGCGCCAGACCATCGCCAAGGCGCTGGCCGGTAAGGTCGCCTACTACGAGGATGCCTACGTCTCCATCACCGGCGGCAAGGGCTCATTTCTCCGCGGCTTTTTCAGTCCGGTATCGCCGGGCCGCGCCCCGACCGAGGTCATCGCCATCCTCGAGGACATCACCGAACGGAGAAAGGACGAGGAGGAACGACAGAAAATCGAAAAACTCTCCTCCCTCGGCATCCTCGCCGGAGGTATCGCCCACGACTTCAACAATATCCTCACCGGCATCATGGGCAACGTCTCTTTCGTCCAGGCCCTGCTCAACGATGAGCATCAGGGGCAGGGGCCGCTCGCCGAGGCGACCAAGGCGGCCAAGAGGGCCGGCGAGTTGGCCGGGCAGCTACTAACCTTTGCCAAAGGCGGGGAACCGGACAAAAAAGTGGTGCAGCTGCCGGAGTTGCTGCGCGACGCCATCTCCCTCGGCCTGGGCGGAGCCAAAGTACGCCCCGCCATAACCCTGGCCCCCAACCTCTACGCCATCCGTGCCGACAAGGCCCAGCTCATGCAGGTCCTCAATAACCTGATCATCAACGCCTGCCAAGCCATGCCCAACGGCGGGGTCCTCAGCATCATCGGCCGAAACGAGCAGGAAGCCGAGGGGAATTCCCTCGGGCTGGCTGCCGGCCACTACGTGCGGCTGGAATTTCACGATCAGGGATGCGGTATTGCCAAAGAACATCTGACCAAGATTTTCGATCCCTATTATTCCACTAAGGCCGGTGGCACCGGTCTTGGCCTTGCGGCCGCCTACTCCATTGTCAAACGTCACCGGGGGCGGATCGAGGTGCGTTCCCAGGAAGGTTACGGCACCTCGTTCGTCATCCATCTACCGGCGGCGGTCGAGACCGAACCGCCGCGAGCCGAAATCAGCAAACCGGCCGTGACAAGCGGTGGCGGACACATCCTGGTCATGGACGACGACCGCATGATCCGCGACCTGGCGATGGCCATGCTGCGCCACCTTGGTTACAGCGTAGTCAGCTGCGCCGATGGCGAGGAGGCGGTTGCCCTGTATCAAGAAGCGCAGCGGCAAGGCAATCCTTTTCAGGCGGTTATCCTTGATCTCACCATCCCCGGTGGCCTCGGAGGCAAGGAGACCGCGGAACAGTTGCTCGCTTGCGATCCCACAGCCTGGCTGATCGTCTCCAGTGGGTACTCCAACGACCCGATCATGGCCGATCACCAGGCCTTCGGTTTTAGTGGCGCCATCGCCAAACCCTACACCATGGAGGAATTCCAGGCGGTACTGAACTCCCGACCGCCTCAGACGCCTTCCCCACCGTAAGGGCATCAGCTGCCCTGCTTGTGCAGGACGATATCTCTTCACACAGGGAAC
>CAYSON010000126.1:0-8367 GCA_964432635.1 uncultured Desulfopila sp. | reverse complement strand
CTTAAATCCATCGTGCCGTCTCGCCTGTTAAATGTTGAGACCTGACCCCCGCAAAGGCTGTTCTACGAAACCCCAGTAGGGAAAGCGGCGTCGGTAAAGGGCGATGCGGCCGGGGCTGTGCTCGCGACTGGCCACCAGCCACAACACTGCGTCCGGTGCTTGGTTGCCGCTCTCCTGCCCGGAAAGGGCACTCTGGGGATAAAGGACCATGGCGTTATCAGCGCTGTATTCGATATCGCCCGAGCCTTTGAACACCCCAAGGTGAGGCTCCTCACGATAGGAACCGCCGGCGTCGCGGGATAACTCGGAGATGACCAGAAAGGAGACCTGCAAGTCATCGCGCATCGATTCCAGCTGGCGCAACCAGGCATCAATACCGGTGCGGCGCTCACTGAAATTATTGAAGGGCAGCTTGTGCAAGCTGTCAATAACCACCACCGTGTAGTCGCTGCGGGTCTCATGGCGAATAAAGTCGATGTGTTTACGCATCAACTCCGGTGTCACTTTGCGATCGTTGATCACCCGCCAATAAAATAGCATCTGCTCAAGCGCTTTGGCAGCATCCTGCAACCGCTTGGCCTCTTCTCCAACAAAACTCTCCTCGCGCATCTGCTGTGTCGACAGAGAAGCCAGGCGACTGAGGGTGCGACTGTACAGCTTTTGCCGGCCGTTCTCAAAGTCATAATAGAGTACGGGAATGCCGCGCCCAGCCATGGTCGATGCTATCTGCACGATATAGGTCGATTTTCCGATTTTTGGTGCCCCACCGATGACATTAATGCCATGTACCCCGCCTACTGCCTGGTCAAAGATGGGGAAGCCGGACAGCAGGCCCCGGTATTCGACCCCCCGCTCCTGCTGCAGAATTTGACGAAAGACCTGATATTCCCGTTTGGGGGTGGCAAAGGGTGAGAAGGCCTTGGAGAGCCTGACCATCTCTGCGATCTTTCCGGAGAAGCCCTTACCGCTCTGGCGAGCGAGGCGAAAGAGGGTTTGCTGTTTGGCGGTTCCTGCCGGCCAGGGGAGGATGCGCGCCTTGTAGCCGACCCGAGCGGCGAGGTTGCGGGCGGCGGCCTCCGATTCATGGCTGTTGCCGACGGCGATGAACAGGGTGATGGTCTTGGCGAAAAGAGCCGCCTCGAGTTTTTCCAGGCACGTGTAATGGGCAACGGCGACTCCCGGAAAACCAAGCTGCCTGAGGGTCAGCAGATTATCCTCACCCTCGCAGAGAAAGAGAGCGCCATTTTCACATCGCTTAAGGTCCTCGACGTTGTAGAGGGTATGGGGCTCGACGGCGAAATCAAGATTGCCGTGCCAGAAAAAATCCTCGGCCCGGTCGGGGTGGACGCAGCGGGCAGCGTAGCAATTACCGTCCTCTTGATAGTAGGGATACACAAGATAGCGGCCGTTAAAGCCGACACGCATTTCGCGCAGCACCGCCGCACCGATCTCGCCCTCCTGGAAACGGCAATAGAGGTTCTCGGTGAGCCGATCGGCAAAGGTGGTCATCTCTTCGTTGAGATTTTCCACCGGGTATTCCGGCTGCATGCCCGGTGTTTCCTGCTCCGGCACATACCCTGGCACTTCCTCTACGGCGACCGCGGCCAACCGTGCGAACCACAGGGGAAAGCCTCCGGGAACGCAGCGATGGTGGCAACGGAAATATCCGTAAAAGAAACTCTGACGAGACAGAACCAACGATACGCGGCCTGGCTCATAACCGCGCTCGACACAGAAGGGACACGGGGCGGAACCAGATTGTGCCTCCTCACCGAGGTGGCGCTGATAAAAGTCGAGGATCAGGTCGGCGGGGGAGCTCATCACCCTGCTCTGTTTTTGGGGTAATGTTTATGAGCAAGAAGAGACGAGATCATGCTGCCCATCCCTTGTTTCCAGCAGCCTTGAGCATCTCCCCAAGTTTGCTGCCATCGAGAGGTGTATCAAGCTTGACGTGCACCGAATAATCGCTTTCCACCGCATAGATGCTGCGCACCGCCAAGATATCGCCGACGACCAGCTCGAATTCCCCGGGGCTCTCGCCAATGGGCATCCTGATCTGCACCTTGCGTCCAAGCAGAAGTCTGGCGTTTTCTTTTTTAGAGATACGCACCTGATAGGAGATGCCGCCCAGGGAGAGATCCGCCAGTTCCACCATGGTATTGATACCTAGGCTTTGCCCCCGCTCATCAAGCAGGGTCGTGGCAACCCGACCGCTGACACGAAAACGATCCTGGGCGCGGCGATCCGTGTTGCCTTTCTTGATATATTCATCGATTCTCTCGAACTTGGCGCAGAAATCGTGAAGTTTGCTCTCCAGGCCTGGGTACTGCTCACTCCACTCCCGCAATTTTCCCAGTTTGAGCGACGAAATCTCCGAGGTCCCAATCGAGGCCACCGAGATGGTCCACAGCGAGGCATTGAAAAAGGTGTCTGCACCGAAGATTTCCCCTGGGCCCATGGTCTTGACCAGCACCTCCTCTCCCTTCTTGTCGAAATAGAGCTTAACTTTGCCGCGATTGATAAAAAATAACGAGGTCTGCACCGCCCCTTGCTCGACTATGGCTTCGCCATCGCCATACGTTCTGTGTTTCTGGCCGTGATAGAGGGTGGCAAACTCCTCCACGCTGAGAAACTCGTAGAGTTGCGACCAGATTTCCAGATGACCCTTGTCGATCACCGACACCTTTTCACGGTCAATGATTTCAGCCGCTTCGATGATCTCTTTGAAGGCATTGGGGGAGATCTCGATCAGCCAATCGCGAAGATTATCCGCCTGAGCAAAATTGTGGGTACGTGCCGACTTTTCCACCAACTGTAGCAAGAGCCGTTTGGCCCCCTCAAGGTCCCCCTGAGCGAGCAACGACCTCACCGTCTGCTCCTGGGGCAACCCGGTGAGGACACGCTGTTCCTTGCTCACGTTTTGCAGCTTGGCCGCCTGCTTCAAGGCGCTCTTGCGCAGTTGCCCGGCCTGGAGGTGCTTTCTCCGCTGCTCCTGAAGATCGCTTTCCAGATGCTGCAAGGCCTTTTCGGCGCCACCCCACACCTGCTCCGACAACTTTCGAACGCTCTTCTGGCCGCGGCTCTGCAGAAAGGCAGCAACGCCTTTCTGCGCAACCGTGGTTCCACTGCGTCCCAAGGTTTCGAGCAATTGCTGGACGATCTCGACGCGGTACTTCTCACTGAACTGCTCGCTATCGAGCAGGAGTTCGCAGAGTTGCGCGGCAGCTTCTTGATCGCAGAAGGAGCCGATAGCGCCGATCAGTTGCAATTTGATCAGCTCCGAGGAGTCTTCCAAGGCGGACAAAAAGAGCCTTTTGCGATTCTTTCCACCTATTTTGAACAAGCAGACAAAGGCCTGGTGTTGCACGCGGAAATCGTCATGACGCAGATAGGGCAAGACAAATTCAGCATCCTCCTCCCGCCCCGCCTCGGCCAAAAGCTTAAGAAGGTTGCGCTTGCCATACCAGGGCATATGTTCAGGCAAACGCTCGATGATGATCGGAGCGAGAAAGGTGGCGTAGTCAGTAAGCAGATCAATGATGCGCAGCCTATCATCCATGTCCTCGGTGTTGATGAGGGCTTCCACCAAAAAACGCTGGGCCACCGGCCCCTGCTGCGCCAGGCGGCGTCCGACGGCGTCATCGAGGGGCGAGGAAAGACATTCCGCCAGGAGAGCGGGCAGCTTGGCGCGCTGAATGCCCTTGTCCTGGATGGTGCCGACCATTGCACTGAGTGATGCCGATCGACCCTTTTGGCCGCTGCGTACCGCGTGAAAGAGAGTGAGAATGGCGTCGCCACGACTGTTCTCGCCAACCTCCCAGCTGGCCTGCATCAACTGATGGAGAAAACGTACCACCTTCTCCGAACCTTCATTGGCAAGCGCCGCTCTATTGAGCACCTCGAACAGAGCGGGTAAGTAGCCATCAATCAACTGTCGATGATCATCGGCAAGGAGCTGCTCGCCGAGACGGACGGCAACTGCATAGGCCACCTCCCCGGCAACACTTTCCCGCAAATAAGCGGTGAAACACGCCACCAGCTTTTCCGCCTCATCTTGTCGCTGGTTGGCTAATTTCTCGACCACTACCTCCGGCAGCGCTTGCAGCAGCTCGTCGCTCTTGAGCAATTCGTGGCGCCTTTGCAATAAACCGCTAACTCCGGTGTCGATGCGCCGCTGGCGGCGAATCGCTTCGCCCTCGTGAATGATCGTCCTGGCCCGTTCATTGCTCAGGAACTGCTTCCCTTTAGCGGTATCCATGAGCCGTTTGCAGGCGGCGCCAAGATAAGCCATCTGCGGCGAGGCGTCCCCCCCAACCATGCGTTCGCGGGCGATCTGCTCGCGAAAGAGGATCAATATCTTGCTCAGACTGTCGCTATTCAAAACACCCACCAGGGCGTCATAAAGGCTTTTCCCCAGGCCCGGCGGATATTGCTGGGAGAGCAATACCGAAAGGGCTGGCTCGCGGAGATTGTCGACGAGAACCTGGGCCAGGCTGAGAAGAATTGGTCGCTGCTCGCTCTCGGAGAGTCTCGTTTCAGCCCCCCTGATCATCTCCGGGAAAATGGGTGAGGCGGCATTGACGCCCTTTTTGAGTATATCCTGCAGGATTTGACCGATGGCCGCGGCAAGCAAGTCAACCGCCGCTTCGGGAGAGGCCAGCTCTCTTTTCAGTTCTTCTTCAACCAGGGGACGGCGATCTCGCCCATAAAGGCAGGCCAACAGCTCCGGCCTTACCTTGACCAACTTGCGCTTCGTTGCAGCGGCGGTTTGATCGGAGGGTAAGGTGCGCTCGACGGCGTCCTGCTCTTCTGGGAAAAAATCACTCAAGCCGAGACCGGTGATATAGGCCAGCCCACCTCCGGCTTTTTTCACCTTTTCCAGAGAAGTATTGAAAACCGAGAGAATCTGACCGAAGGCAAAACGATCCATCTCGGAGCCAAGCAACAACTGCGTCAAGCCGAGTTGACGTAGCTGGCGATATATGATCAGATTGGGGAAGGAATCGAGTGTTTCCTGGTCGAGTGGTTCTTCCCCAATCCAGGGCCAGTTATTTTTGGAGTGAAAACGAAGCGCACCTTGCTCACGAAGAAACACTTTCAAGCCTTTGTAGCCTCGCTCCACGGCTGCCCCGACTTGAGGTGCCTCAGGAGGATAAAGCCGGCTGGTAACCACGGCATTATTTAATAATTTCAGTGCTTCAACACTTTTTTGTCGCTGCACGATTTTGCCCATGAATGCCACCGCTTCCCATTGCTCGGGGTTTTTGCTCTGTGGTTATCCCCCGGTGTATACTCTAAGCTGCGACTCTGCCACTCATCCTTCCCACGAGAGTTTTTCAGCTCGCACCTCTTCTTTGATAACTACAGGTAGTGTTAGAAAAAGTCAACACTCCTCCGCCCGTTCCGGCAAAAGGTGGGCGAGGGCGATCACCCCGCATTCCTCTAAAACCTGGTGCAGTTCACACAGCGGCAGGCCAACGACATTGCTGTAAGAACCTTCAATGGTCCGCACCAGTACTGCGCCCTTGCCCTGGATACCGTAGGCACCGGCTTTGTCGAGACCTTCTCCGGTGGCGGCATAGGCCCAGGCCACCGACTCGTCAAAATCGACAAACCGCACCTTGGTAACCGTCGAATGAAGTCTTTCCACGGCCGACTCACCATGACACAGACAAAACGCGGTTTCCACCAGGTGTTCTTTTCCGGACAGGGAGAGCAGCATGGCCACGGCATCCTCCTTGTCGCGGGGTTTGCCAAGGATGCATTTTCCCAGAGAAACTACGGTGTCTCCGCTGATAATCCATGCTCCTGGATAATGCGCCGACACCGCTCGTGCCTTTTCCAGCGCCATGCGACGAGCGAAATGCGACGGCTCCTCCTCCACCTCGGGCTCTTCGACGATGCTCGCCGCCACCACCTCAAAGTGGAGCCCGAGGTCGCGAAGGAACTGTTGTCTCCGCGGCGAGGCGGAGGCGAGAATCAAGTGGTGTATGTTACGGTACATAGCTCTGCCGGAAACGATGCGATCAGTGTTCTGCCCGGGGTACAGCCAAACCTCTTGACGAACCCCGCTTCATTCCTATACTGGCGACATGGAAACCTTCCCCTCCGGTCGCCGCGGCCTCTTCAAAATCCTGGTATGCGTTACCTGGATAGTCCTCTTCGCCCTGCTGCTGAAAAGAGATGTCTTTATCGACACCCTTTCCTCCCGCGAGACCCTCGCGTTACAAGAGGCCGAGGGCGAGGAGTATCAAGCCGTCTATTTTCGCGACAAAAAGATTGGTTTTGCCGTCAGTCGGTTTTCCTCGGACGACCAAGGCCGTCAACGCCTGCAGCAGGAGGCAACCATGCATCTCAATATCGCCGGTGCAACGCAAACTCTCTTTCTTCGTCTGCAAGCAACTGTCAACACTGACAATTCCTTGCACGATTTCGATTTTTCCTTTCAGTCGCCCTTCTATCGCATGCAAGCCGCAGGGCAAGCGCGCGGCAACATGGTCAGTTACAGACTTGATAGTGGCTCTGGAATCATCGAGGACACCTTATCGTTTTCCGAACCACCCATTCTCGCCACCCCACGTCGCGGCTATCTTTTGCAGCATTCCTTACAAGCAGGTGAAAAGCGGCGTATTCCCTGGTTTGACCCCCTCTCCATGACCAAGAAAGAATCAATCCTTGAATATCGTGGCCAGGAGACAATCTTCATCAACCAAAGAGTGCAAAAATTACACCACTTTGTCGAATCATTTTCCGGGGCCTGGATCAACATTTGGCTCAACGATGAGGGCATCGTGGTCAAGGAGGAATCACCGGCCGGGTTCGTTTTCCAGAAAGAACCAAAGTTCAAAGCAATGGAGATGAGCGGGACCATGCCGGATCTTCTCGCCGCCGTTGCCATCCGACCGCAAGGCGAGATCGGCAACCTGGACGGGACAGAAAAACGCTATCGCCTGACCTTGCCGGAAGGCGCCGTTCTCGATCTCACCGGAGGGCGGCAGCACCTCGACGGCGATCTGCTGACACTCCGTCGCGAGACCATGCCATCACTCCACGCCGATATCTGCGGCGACAGCGCCTCCTCTCTTGTCGCCACCCCCTATCTGCAGGCCGATCACCAGGAGGTGATCGCCATTGCCCGGGAAATCAGCGCAGAAGCAGCCACTCCCTTGGACAAGGTAGAAAAACTGGCCCACTGGGTCTACCACAATATCGACAAACGCCCGGTCATTGGCCTGCCCGACGCCCTGACCACCCTCTCCAGCCGCAGGGGCGACTGCAATGAGCATGCGGCTCTTTTCGCCGCCCTGGCTCGGGCGACGGGGATCCCGACACGCATTGCTTCCGGCGTCACGGTACAGCGGGGTGCCTTTTATTACCACGCCTGGAATGAGGTCTGCCTCGACAACCGTTGGCTCAGTCTTGACACCACCACCAACCAATTTCCTAGCGACCTCGGCCACATACGTTTGGTAGTTGGAGAAATACAAGAACAACTGCGGCTCAGCGGCCTGCTCGGCACCCTGCGCATAGAGGTGATTGCCGAGACCAGCCACTGACAATATTTGTCACTAGTGACAGGAATTGTTTTATGAATGACACCCTTCTCGCCCTTAACAGACTTTCCAAAAATTTCGGTCTCTTCACCGCCGTCGACCAGGTCAGCCTACAGCTGGGCGCCGGCGAGATTTACGGCTTTCTCGGCCCGAACGGCGCCGGCAAGACCACCACCATCAAGATGCTGGCCGGGCTGTTGCTGCCCTCGGGGGGATCGATACACATCTGCGGCCGGGATCTCGCCAAGGAACCGCGTTTTCGTAACAACCTCACCGGCTATACCCCAGACCGCACCTCCCTCTACGAGAAACTGACCGGCGCCGAATATCTCGGATTTATTGCCAGTCTCTACCAAGTCGACAGTGGCGTGCGGGTGCTGGCCGAGGCCGAGCGCTATCTGGAACTCTTCGATCTCACCCCGTGGAAGGACCACCTCATTGAAGGCTATTCGCACGGCATGCGTCAGAAGCTCATCATGACCTCGGTGTTCATGCTCGACCAGCCGCTGATCATCATCGACGAACCGATGGTCGGCCTTGATCCGAAAAGCGCACGCATCGTCAAGGAGTTGTTCAAGGCCAAGGCCAAGGCCGGCGCCGGCATTCTCCTTTCCACGCACTCCATGGAAATCGCCGAGGAATTGTGCGACCGCATCGGCATAATTGTTCAGGGTCGCATCAAGGCAGAGGGGTCGATGGCGGAACTCCGCCGCCATGCACTGGGGGGTGAGAATCTCGAGGATATCTTTCTGCAGTTGACCGGAGCGTCGGAATTGCATGCTGTCATCGCCGCGCTGCGGGGCGCTGCTGCCAC
>CAYSON010000125.1:3156-8391 GCA_964432635.1 uncultured Desulfopila sp. | reverse complement strand
AGAGGTGGCCGGGGTCTCCAATATCCTTCATGAAACCATCACCGGCAGTCGCATCGTCAAGGCCTTCTCACGGGAGTCTTACGAGGGCGAGCGGTTCCTGCGTCAGGTTGGCAAGCTTTTTTCCCTCACCCTCAAAGACGCCAAATACCGTTGTCTTCAACACCCCCTGATGGAATTCATCGGCGGCGGCGCCATCGCCCTGATCATCTGGTTCGGGGGCAAGGAAGTCATCGCCGGCACCGCCACCCCAGGAACATTCTTCGCCTTTCTCACCGCCCTCATCGCCGCCTACGAACCGGTCAAGGGGGTGACGCGCATTAACTCAACCATTCAGCAAGGGATGGCGGCCGCTGCCAGGGTTTTCGCCATTCTTGACCTAGAGCCGGAAATCCGCGACAAAAAAGGGGCTATTGTCCTTCCACCCTTTTCCTCGGAAATAGTTTTCGAACAACTTACTTTTCGCTACAACGAGGAAACTCCGGTCCTGCTGGACATCAATCTTTGTGTGTCGGCTGGAGAAGCCCTGGCCATCGTCGGCCCGAGCGGAGGCGGCAAGACCACCTTCACCAACCTCATTCCCCGCTTTCTCGAGATCAAAGAGGGACGCATCACCATCGACTCCATCGATATTCGCGATGTCACTGTAGCCTCGTTGCGTCGGCAGATAGCCATGGTCACCCAACAGACCATTCTCTTCAACGACACCGTACGCAACAATATCGCCTACGGTGACCTCGCTGCCTCGGACGAGGATATTCGTGAAGCGGCTCGAGCCGCCTACGCCCTCGACTTCGTCATGGCCCTGCCCAGTGGCTTCGACACCATCATCGGCGAGGGAGGCGCCCGGCTCTCCGGAGGAGAACGTCAGCGGCTCTCTATCGCCCGCGCCATTCTCAAGAACGCCCCAATCCTCATTCTCGACGAGGCCACCTCTGCTCTTGATACCGAATCGGAACGGGAAGTGCAAAAAGCCCTCGAAAACCTCATGAAAGATCGCACCACCTTTGTCATCGCCCATCGCTTATCGACCATCAAGAACGCCACTCGGATCATCGTCATCAAAGACGGCGTGATCGTCGAAGAAGGCACCCACGACAGTCTTATGGCTAAAAAAGGTGAATACGAAGCACTTTACAACCTTCAATACAGGTGAAAGAATCTTCCCATTACTGCAGATTTTGAAGAATACCCGTCAACGACACCATGACCAGACTCGCCCGCTTTCGTCACCGCGCCAACAGTGGTGGGATTATTTGCATCGTCCTCTCCTGCTTCTTCATTCCCTTTTCCACCTCGCTGATGGGCGCAACCGCCATCCTGGCCATGGTCTGCTGGGTGTTGTCGTCAGAGATCTCCCGCCTGCCGGAGACGATCAAAACCCATCCTTCGGCGAGTCTCGCCTTACTTCTTCTGCTCCTTCTGACCGGTGCCGTGTTCTATAGTGCTGCGCCCACCGATGAGGCCCTGTCGGTGCTGAAGAAATACCGAGAACTGCTTTATTTTGTTATGGTGCTGTCGCTTTTCCGCGACAACGAGGGGGCCGCGCGTCTCGCCGAGGAAAGTTTTGTGACCGGGTGCGTCGTTCTTCTCCTCGTCTCCTATGGCATCTTTTTTGAGCTCTTGCCCCCCGGAAAATTCGGCCATTCTTTGGTTTATCACATCACCCACAGCCTGTTTATGGCGGTATTGGCGTTTTGGTCGCTGCACCGCGCCCTTGACGCCCGGGCCACCCTGCTGTTGTGGTTGTCCCTTTTTGCGCTCGCCACTATCAACCTCTTCTATATCGCACCGGGAAGAACCGGCATGCTGCTCTATATCACCCTGATCACCCTAACCCTGGTGCAACGTCTCTCCTGGAAGAAGTGGCTACCGGCAACACTCCTCGTCGCTGTCGGCATTGCCATTACCTTCACGACCTCGAGCAATTTTTCCTCTCGAGTTCACGAAGCGTTGGCAGAGATACAAACCTATCAGGCCGACTCCTCGCGCACCTCTCTTGGTATGCGTTTTGACTGGTGGCGCAACAGCCTGCAGTTGATTGCCGAAAAGCCGTTTTTAGGACACGGCACCGGCTCTTTTCGGGTGGTTCAGGAGGAGCTGATCAAGGACAGCGAGACCAAGAGCACTGACAATCCCCACAACGAGTATCTCTTTTTGGGGGTGCAGGGCGGCCTGGTCGCCGTTGTCTTGTTCGTGGCCTTGATGCTCTCGCAACTGCTTGCCTCATACCGACTGCCCACCCCCAAAAGGCATCTCCTGCAGGGGGTGGTGGCGGCCATGGCGGTCGGGTGTCTGATGAATTCCTTTCTGTTCGACTCACATCCCGGCCATTTCTACGGTATCCTCTCGGCCATTCTCACCGTATCGATGCGACCCTGCAAGGTTATGTCAACTTGCTAAAGATCGCCATCCCCCGACAAGGGCAGTTGCAGGCAGACTTCGGTAAATTCCCCCTCGCGGCTCGACACCTTTATACTCCCACCATGTTCCTCGATTATCTTGGCTGAAATTGCCAGACCCAACCCGGTGCCATTACTTTTGGTGGTAAAATAAGGATCGAAAATGCGCGGCAGACGGTCCGTGGCGATACCCTCGCCGCTGTCGCGCAGAACGAGTAGTAAATACTCCCCGTCTTGTGTGGCGGAGATGGTCAAATCGCCCCCTTCGGGCATGGCCTGAACCCCGTTGAGCAGCAGATTAAGCATGACTTGGTTGATCTTGTCAACATCAACAAAGACCTGGGGCAGATCGACGGGAATATCGACGGAGATCGTGATGGCCAGGCTTCCGGCGTCCGCCTGGACCAAGGACACTGCTTTGCCGACAATCCCCGCCAACGAGGCCATGTGTCGCTGCAGCTTTGCCGGACGAGCATAATCGAGCAGTTCACTTATGCTACGGTTGAGCCGCTCCACCTCTTTGACCAACAGATCGGCGCTTTCTTCTGCCTCCGTATTGTTCCGGCGCTCTTTGAGAAGCATCGCCAATCCTTTAATAGAACTGAGCGGATTGCGCAACTCGTGGGCCACCCCGGCTGCCATCTTGCCCAAGGCGGCCAAACGTTCACTGCGCCGCAACTCCTTTTCCAGGGAGCGAATCTCGCTGAGATCGCGCACCAACAGCACCTCACCCTCGAGACGGCCCTGCTCATCGCTGACCGCCATAACCAATACCTGCAGGACCAGCTCCTTCTTCGAACCGTTGCCAAGGATCAGCTCCGTCGGCCGATCTAATCGCTCTCGCCGTTCTAATCCTACAAAGTGGGCGGCAAGTGATGGCGACAGGCAGACTAGGGGTGCCTTGCCAATTACACTTTCAGCCTTTATGTCGAGCAGCTCTGATGCGCTGGCGTTACAGAGGCGGATCAGACCCCGACTGTCGGTGGCGATGACGCCAAGCGGCAACGAAGAAACCAATCGATCAGTAAAGGCACGCATCGCCCCCAACCGTTGCTGCGAACCCCGCAAGCCTTTGAGGGTCATGACGGAAAGGGCACCACCGATACCAACCAAAACAATGACCACCGCCAATAGCACCAGCTGCATCGCCTGTCGCTGCAACGAGACGGAGAAATGTTGAAAATCGAGCTCGATGAGATAGATCAGGGGATGCTCGCGCAATTGTCGCATCTCTTCCTGCCAGGCAAAAAGTGGTGGATTGTCGCCTGGGCGGCGCATCATCTGCATGCGTCGACCCATGCCAAGGCCACCCGAGTCAGCAAAGTGTTCAGGAGGACGAGGGATAACCTGCCAAGCCACCATCTGAAAGCGGTAGCCGTCGGTCCCGCCCTGACCAGGCTCAACGACCCGCGACAACACCCCCTGCCCCTCTCGCCTGGAAAGGTTGCCGAGCATCTCCAGGGTCGCCGCATCAAGACCTTTGCCGGCAGGCTCACCACCGACTGAGGCACGGATTTTGCCATTTTGCTCGACCAGCAGAACCGATACGACCCCCGGTTGCTCCGTGGCCTGCTTCATGGCCTCATTCACCGACTCTTCCCAGCTGGAGGTTCCATCATCGGCTCGCAACCGTTGACGCATGCCCTCACGGGCGGAACTGTTGATAAATCGCATCAAGGTGAGCCCGCGCTGTTCCATCGATGTGCCAAGCAGTTCCTTCTCGCGCTGGTAATTGCTGAACCCAAAGAGGCCAAGCAATAGGAGCAAAAGAACTCCAGCTAGGGCAAGGACCCACGGGGAAAACGACAGATAGGTTGAACCGGGTCGAGCCACCGTCTTATCCCTCCTGGTGGGCCCCAATTTTTCCAAGAATAACCTTGGAAATCATATAGGTGGGGGCGATCCCCTCGACTCCCATCGGTCCCGAAGCCAGGGTCTGACCGCTGATCAGCGGATTGTCCGAGGCATAGTAGGCATAGCGTGTCCTCATGGCGGGAGGAATATGTCCCTGAATGATGGCGCCGCTGATGGCACGCTGATAGTGACCTCCTTCCATTTCCAAACCAATGGCTCGCCAGGAAGAAGAATGAAAACGTTGCAAGACGTCGCGGTTTTGAAGGGAAGTACCAAGCACGGTGACCATCGGTCCGCTAAAAACAGTCACCCCGGCATCAAAATCCTCGGCACAGAGATCGTTGGCGACGATGTAATTATCGGCTGTGCCTTCCATGACATGGGCGGTGGCGAGCATGATATCGCCTTTTTTTCCGGGGAGAACGCCGGCTTTGCCCATGATCGAAATGGAGGCGATATTGAGAAAGCTTTCGCTGCCCAGGTGCTCTTCCGGTTTAAGTAATTCGTCCATGATATCGAACGCCTGTGTTCCGAATGCGTAGTCGATGACCAGGATGATTGGACGGCTCACCAGTAGGTTTTCGCTGGTAATCGGCAAGGCCGGATGCAATGGGCAACCGTGCAGTTGTGCCATGTCGATGATATTGACGTCGATGGTCGATCCGGAGCTGTCGGCGAGATAGGTAAAGCCGTGACGACGGGCATACTCTTCCACCTCCTGGTCGCGATCGCGCACCGCCCGAATCATGTCATAAAGATCCTCGGGAATCTTCATCCCGGCATCGTCGAGGGCTCCCGGTCCATAGAGGAGGTTACGCATCGAGTGCATGTTGGCGCTGAACACGTGAATCGGACGCTGCTCGTATTCCAGTCGCCGCAGTGTTCCCTTGAGCTTGCTCGCCCAAAGCCCGGCATGGCGCTGATGATCGATCATCTCGTGCAGAGACGGAGTGAAGTAGACCACCAGCGCGTTATTTTTCGC
>CAYSON010000125.1:2442-3146 GCA_964432635.1 uncultured Desulfopila sp. | reverse complement strand
CATCCATAACCCGTCGACCGATGCCGTAAATGATGGTGAACAGGCTGCTGTTGCTGTTGTGCTCCTGCCGATTTTTCTCGAGATATTCGTGGGCGTCGCGGGTCTCTTTATAAGTCCTGCCAAGAATGATCGAGAGATTCCATAGGGCCTGTTCCAACGCCTCCCCGTGCAGCGTCTCTTCGATAGAGACGATGCGTTCCAATTCCTTCCATTCGGAGCTTACGCCATCGCCACGACCGGTCACTTGGCGATAGATCTTCCATGCTTCGATGTTGAGAAAGGTGATGTGGGTGAGAATATCGTAGATCTCGCTCTTGCCGGTCGTAATAACAAAACAGTATTCCTTTTCGGAAACAGCATAAGACACCCGCCGCCGCTTGAGGGGGACAATTCGGGCAAAAGAGGTGGCCTGGAAGTCCTCCTGCGCCGTCAAGGTGAGGCGGGTACATTTTTCAATGCCCTTGGGCATGCGGTCGAAGACATATTGCAACCCCTGCAGTTCCACCACCCGATTGTCGGACATCGAACCGTAAATTTCCGGACTGAGCTGTTTGAGTGCTTCGGCAAGTTTTTCGCCAATGCGCCCGGAAGGCTTGTACGACCCCTGCAGCGTCATCGAATCGGCGAGAATTTTGAAGGTTCTGATGGCAATACGCGCCTTCTGCGACTTGGAAAGCTCCTGCATGACTCCTCCATGAGAGATA
>CAYSON010000125.1:0-2432 GCA_964432635.1 uncultured Desulfopila sp. | reverse complement strand
GCTCAAACGAAACTTATGCCCTTGCGGTAAAAAAAGAAAGGATGAGCTCGCTCCAGTCCACGAGGACGGAAACTCAGACTTCCCCTGATGATAGCGATGACATGAAAAAAAGGCCACGCATTTCCACCCGATACTGCCTACCAGAGGAAAAGATCGTTAGACGGAAAGAAAGCGATGCAAGGCAAGGTTCAATTGATCCCGTCCTTGACCGGATTTGGCGGAGAACAACACACGTTCTTGAGGATGGATACCGTGGCCGGCGTCGAGGATTCGCGCGTGGTGCTCGCGCAAACTTCCGGAGAGTTTGTCGATCTTGGTATATACCGGCAACCGAGGAATATTTTTATCGGCCAGCCAGGTGAGGAGTTGACCATCCTGGCTCTTGGCCTCGTGGCGGATGTCGATGATGACCACCACACACTTCAGGGATTCTCGACTCTCCAGGTAGGATCCGATCAATCCCTGCCAGACATCCTGCATCGCCTTGGGCACCTTGGCATAGCCGTATCCAGGCAGATCGACGAGATAAAAGCTGTCGTCGACACGAAAATAATTGAGCCCTTGGGTCTTGCCGGGGCGGGCGCTGACCTTGACCAGACTTTTGCGGCCGATTAAGGCGTTGATCAGGCTTGATTTGCCGACATTGGAGCGACCGGCAAAGGCCACTTCCGGAAACAGCGGGTCCGGCAGCTGTTGCCGACTATGGACGGAGAGGAGGAACTCGACATTGTTGAACGTTATCGTCATGCTGTCGCCCTCGCTTTGATCAGATGACCTTGTTGAGGGAGTACTCGATGATACCTTCCGCCCCAAGCTTTTTCAGCTTGGGAATAAGATCACGCACAATATCCTCCGAGACCACCGTTTCCACGGAAAACCAGTCCTGATTGTAGAGACTGGCAACCGTCGGGGCGTTGATGCTCGGCAGCACCGCGACGATATCCTTCATGATGGCATTAGGAACGTTCATCTTTAAGCCGACAATGCGGTCAGCGCGCAGGGCGCCCTGCAGTAGCAAGGCGATGTTTTCGATCTTTTCTCGCTTCCACGGGTCTTCCCAGGCGATCCTGTTGGCGATGAACTGGGTATTGGATTGCATCAGTTCGTGGATGATGCGCAAACCATGGGCGCGAATGGTACTCTCGGTCTCGGTAACCTCGACGATGGCGTCGGCCAGGCCGGCAACCACCTTGGCCTCGGTGGCTCCCCAGGAGAATTCGATATCCACAGCGATTCCTTTTTCGGCGAAAAAGCGCTTGGTGACATTGACCAGTTCGGTCGAGATCTTCTTGCCTTGCAAATCGTAGATGGTCTTGATTTCGGAATCGCCAGCCACGGCTATAACCCAGCGGGTTGGCCGCCTGCTCACCTTGGAATAGACCAGGTCGCAGACCAGCACGGTGTTGGAATCGTTCTCCATGCTCCAATCCTTCCCGGTGATGCCGGCATCAAGCATCCCCCCCTCAACATAGCGCGACATCTCCTGCGGTCGGCAGATTGAGCAATCAAGCTCGGGATCGTCGATTTTCGGAAAGTAGTTTCGCGCCGCCGGCTTAATCAACCACCCTGCTTTTTCGAACAATTCTATGGTGGCAACCTCGAGGCTGCCTTTTGGTAATCCCAGTTTCAGTTGTCGCATTGTCACTCTCCTGCTGTGCTCGAGCTTCCTTCTTTCGAGTCGTTCTTGCCGTAGACGGTGTCCGGGTCGAAAATCTTTTCTCCAATAACTATCAGTCCATCGCCACTGATTTGGCGATGAAAACAGGAGCGATGTCCGGTATGGCAGGCGGCACCTCCCAATTGTTCGACCACATAGACCACTGTATCCTCGTCGCAGTCAACGAGAATATCGTGGATCAGCTGCACATGGCCCGAGGTTTCGCCCTTGAGCCACAAGGCGTTGCGGGAACGGCTCCAGTAATACGCCTTACCGCTAGCCAAGGTCTTTTCCCAAGCAATTTTATTGATATAGGCGAGCATCAATATCTCACCGCTGCGAAAATCCTGCACCACTGCGGGCAGCAGACCATCCGAAGTTTTCTGGAAATTGAGGGAGATCATAAGGCGTCCGAAGATGAATTGCCTACGCTGATAATAAACAAAGGTGGCTAAAACTAGACAGCTCGCCCCGCTTTGTCAAGCGGCTGGCAGAGATTTCTCCGTCGAAGAAGCAGTCTATTGTTCCCCCTTGCAATGATCGTTAGCCTTCCTATATTATGGGCGCCTGGCCGACTGCACCTTACGACACCGGCTCCCCTCTCACCTCTATCCCCAACCAACGGAGATCCTACGGCCCATGTCCCATCCGAAACCCAATGATCTGGTAATTTTTTCCTATACCGGCCTGCTCGACAACGGCGAAATATTCATCGCCTCGGAAGAAGGCAAGCCATCCCAAGCCGTTCTCGGTAAGTCCGATCTGCCCCCAACCC
>CAYSON010000124.1:1932-8394 GCA_964432635.1 uncultured Desulfopila sp. | reverse complement strand
TCACTGAGAGCCATGTCGGTTTTATCACTTCTTCGATGAACCAACGGCTATGTTGACGCTGCAAGCGTGGTTGACCATGACAGCCGAGTATTTTTGTCAAGCGGAAGGCTCCGGTTCGCACTATCCGGTAAATCTAGCCGGGGTGTGGGCGGAATGCGTTCACCAGAGACAAGCGGTGATTCACAATGACTATGCCAGCCTTCCCAATAAGAAAGGATTGCCGCAAGGACATGTACCTGTGGTACGGGAATTGGTCGTCCCGGTTTTTCGCGCGGGAAAAATTGTGGCAATCCTTGGCCTGGGCAATAAGGATTTCGATTACGATCGGCAAGATATCTCCACTGTTTCGGTGTTTTCTGACTTGGCCTGGGACATCGCCGAGCGCAAACGGACGGAGGCGGCTCTTTTAGCCAGCAAGGCAGAGTTCCAAGGCCTTGTTGAGGCCTCTCCCTCCGGTATCTGGCAAGCTGATTCAGTGGGAAATGTCACCTATGTCAGCACCCGTTGGACGGAAATCGCTTTCATGGAAAAAGCAGACATTATAGGAAAGCCATGGTACGAGTGTGTTTACGTTGATGACAGAGAGACTGTGCGGGAGAAGTGGAACAAAGCCGAATCCTCGTCAATGGATTATCGAGGCGAGTTCAGATTCTCCATAACGGAAACCGAGGTTGTCTGGCTGCTGTGCATAGCCCGGCGGCATGCCGGACATGCCAAAGGATCTCATGGGTGGGTAGGCACCATCAGCGATATAAGCGATGAAAGAAGGGTTAGGGAGCAACTTCGCGAAACCCTTGAACGGTACGAGTTGGTAATGGAGGGCACCAAGGGAGGGGTCTGGGATTGGGATGTACCTGCTAAAAAGGTCGTTTATTCCAAGCGCTGGAAGGAACTGCACGGCTACGGCGACGAGGAGATCGGGGATAGTGAGACCCTGTGGAGCGATGGCATTCACCCCGATGACAAAGCGATGGTTAGGGCTGAGGTACAGGCCCATTTCGAGGGAAGAACCCCGTACTTTGAGGCGGAGTACCGCATTCGCTGCCAAGATGGCTCCTGGAGGTGGATTATAGACCGAGGCAAGGCTATCCGTTCTTCCTCGGGGGATATTCTTCGCATGGCGGGGTCCGAGGTCGATATAACCGCAAAACTTGAGGCGAGAGAACAATTATCGGAGAGTCAAAAGAAACTGCAACATGCTTTGGAGGCTGCCAGGTCCGGAATTTGGGAGTGGGATCTTTGTTCTAACGAAAATACTTGGTCGGATGAACTCTTCCGGCTCTATGACCTTGATCCTCTAAAGTATCAAGCATCCTATGAGAATTGGCGACTGTCCATCACCCCAACTGACCGGGACGAAGCCGAGCGGGAGGTGAGGCGGGCCGCTCAAAATGAGCAGGAAATCAAGATTGCCTGGAGGGTCAATACCCTCGACGGCTCGCTCCGCTGGCTTATGTCCCGCGGTCAGCCGCAGCGCGATGGAAACGGTAAGGTCTTTCGCTATCTGGGGACCGTTATCGATATCACCGAGCTGAAACAGGCGGAGCAGAATGTTGTGCGCATAAAGAGCCTGTTGGATGAGGGACAACGAGTTGCTCGCCTAGGCTTCTTCGAATATGTCGAGGCCACCAAGGAAACCATCTGGTCGGAGGAGGAGTTTCGTATCTATGGGCTTGATCCCGCCGAGACATCTCCTACCTATGCTGAGTTGCTCGCCCGATATGTCCACCCAGATGACGTTGATATGCTTCACCAAACGTTTACTGCAGCGAGAGAGAGTTGTTCCGTGTTCGAGTTTGAGCACAGAATAGTGTTGCCTGATATGGAAATACGCTGGGTGTCGAATCGCGCCAATCCTTTCTTGGATGAGAAAGGGAGACTCCTGCGCTATGTAGGGACGACGCTGGATATCACCGAGCGCAAACTTGCCGAGCAAATGGAGCAAGAGTTGCGCCAACAATACATCCAAGCACAAAAAATGGAGTCGGTAGGCCGTTTGGCTGGCGGTGTGGCACACGATTTCAACAATATGCTAGGAGTCATTTTGGGCCACGGTGAAATGCTCCTCGAACAAATGGCTGTCGATGACACCTTGCGGGATTCGGTGCAGGAAATATTAAAAGCCGCCCAACACTCCGCCAGTCTGACCAGGCAGCTTCTTGCCTTCGCCCGCAAGCAGGTCAACTCCCCCGAGGTGCTGGATCTCAACGTCACCGTCACCAGCATCCTGAAGATTCTGCGCCGCCTCATCGGCGAAAATATCGACCTCGTCTGGGTGCCGGGAAGTGGCTTGGGCAAATTGAAAATGGACCCATCGCAGATCGATCAAATTCTCGCCAATCTCTGCGTCAATGCCCGTGACGCCATTGCCGATACGGGAACGGTTACCATCGCCACCAAAGCTGTCGAACTTGCCAAAGGGACGAAATGGAGCCACCTGCTTCCGGGGGGGAACTACGTCGTGCTTTCGGTAAGCGATACTGGCTGCGGCATGAGTGAGGAAACCATTGCCAACATCTTTGAGCCATTTTTCACCACCAAGGAATTGGGGACGGGGACGGGGCTTGGCCTTGCCACGGTCTATGGTATCGTTACCCAGAACGGGGGGGTAATCGACGTGGACAGCGAGTTGCATCGAGGGACGATTTTTTCCATTTATCTACCTGTCTCCATGGAGGAGTCTGCAGTTGCTGAAACAGAATTAACTGAGGTCGGGGGGAGAGGAGAAACCGTCCTGGTTGTTGAGGATGACACTCAGTTACTGACCATGATGGCAGCCATCCTCAATCGTCTCGGGTACCGGGTGTTGTGCGCCGAATCCCCGGCCCAAGGGATTATGCTGGCAAGACAACACGGTGAAGAGATCAAACTTATTCTTACCGATGTTATCATGCCGGGGATGAATGGTCGCGAATTACTCAAAGAAATTAAAACATTTTCTACGAAAATTAAAGGCATATACATGTCTGGGTATACGGCTGACGTTATTGATAGACACGGTGTTCTTAACGAAGGTGTGACGTTCATCCAAAAGCCGTTTACCAAACAGTCGCTGGCCAAAAAAATTCGCACGGTGCTTGCGGCCGCCTGATTTGACCCAAAACGAACATTGCCCATCGAATATGAGCTATTTGTTTCCACGATTTTTTTCACAATGCCCCCAAAGCGATAATGGTCGATCCTCTTTTCACAATCCTCGCGGTGGACGATGACCGGCTTTTTTTGCGATCGATTGCCCGCATAGTCCGATTACCTTTCTATGTGCTGGTGACCGCCGAAAGTGCGGCTGAGGCTTTGACCAAGCTAGCGTTGCAGCCCGTTGACCTGGTTCTTCTTGACTTGAAAATGCCCGGGCGGGACGGGCTGTCGCTGTTGGAAGACCTGCGAAGCCTTTATCCAGATATTCCCGTGGTGATGCTGACCGGTCACGGGAGTGTTGAACTCGCCGTGCAAGCAATGCAGGCGGGAGCCGCCGATTTTCTCGAAAAACCCTGTGAGCCCGATGTGCTTCTCGAGAGAATTGCCACCCATCGGCGAGTTCGCGCACAGCTAAGCCATCAACCCGAAACTCGAACGTTTTCCTACCCCGGCCTGATCGGCAATTCTCCGGTGATGCAACGCTTGAAGGCCCTGATTCTTCGCATCGCCATCATCGATGCGGCGGTCCTTGTCGAAGGGGAATCAGGTACAGGAAAGGAACTGGTCGCCAGAGCGATTCACCATCACAGCGTTCGGCACGACAAGGTTTTTTGCGCCGTCGATTGTGCCGCCCTCAACGAAAGTCTGCTGGAAAGCGAGCTGTTCGGGCATGAAAAGGGTGCTTTTTCCGGGGCTGAAAGCTCGCACCCCGGGCTGATTCGTTCCGCCGATCAGGGGACGCTGTTCCTTGACGAGATTGGCGAACTCCCCCTGGGGATGCAGGCCAAGCTGCTTCGTACCCTGCAGGAGCGCGAAGTTCGTCCAGTGGGGGCGATCAAGTGCCAGCCTGTCAACTTCCGCACTATTGCCGCCACCAATCGCAATCTTGAAGAAGAGATTCGGGAAAGGCGCTTTCGCAGTGACCTCTATTTCAGGATAGCTGCCGTTCCGCTTGTACTCCCCCCTTTGCGGGAGAGGGGGGACGATATCCTGCTGCTTGCCGACCATTTTATCCGCGACCTCGACCCGACCGGGCAAAAACGCATCGCCGACGAGGCAAAAGGCTTGTTATTAGGATATTCTTGGCCTGGCAATGTCCGAGAGTTGGAAAATGTCCTGCGCCGCGCCATGATTCTCTCCGAGGGTGACAAGTTGGCCGCCGAAGATCTGCCGGCCACCTTGGTCATGGCGAGTACCGAAGATGCCGTCTTGCGCCCAGTTGAAGATTCTCTGGCCGCCTACGAATTATTGGCGTTGCGCCGCGCTTTGGCCAAAACGGCCAATAACCGCCGCCGCGCCGCCGCTCTTCTTGGTATCGCCGAAGCCACCCTGTATCGTAAATTGAAGGAACACGGTATTTCATAACGAGAGTTCTTCGGGGAGAAGGCTTTTATTTTGAGAGAGTGACCCTATTCCCCGAGTGACTGGCACTGGCCCGGTAAGCGGTCTTGGTCTGTCCACACCCGCCGTCTATCTATGTTAACACATTGAGTGTTCGTGTATTTATCCGGTGATGCTGACCGCCTTTGCAGTGTTTTCCGGGTATGGCAAGGGGTTTGCAATATGCTATGACGCAACTTGGGCTATCTCACTGGGAGATAGCTTCTCTTTCATTTCTGGCTGATCATGTTTTGCAAGAGGGAGTTTTCCATGAACACTTTGCTGCGATATGTCGTTCTTGCGCTCATTGTCACGTTTTTCTGGCCACTGTCGCTGTCATCGGCCCGAGATCTCGCCGAGATACAAAAGGAAGGGGTGCTTCGTCACCTGGGTATCCCCTACGCGAACTTCATCATCGATGATGGGAGCGGCCTCGATATAGAACTGATGCAACTCTTTGCCAAAGAGCTGGGTGTCCGCTATGAGTTTGTGCGCAGTTCCTGGGGGGACGTGTTCGGAGATCTTGTCGGCAAGGAGGTCAAGGTGCAAGGCGAGCATGTCTCAATAAGTTCAAACAGGGCCATGAGAGGAGACGTCATCGCCAGCGGGCTTACCATCCTGCCATGGCGCAGAAAGGTCATCGATTTCTCGTCGCCGACGTTTCCGACCCAGGTGTGGTTAGTAGCCCCGGCTGTATCCAATTTGCGGCCGATAATCCCCAGTGGATCCTTGCGCGAGGACATCAAGCTTACCAAAGGGTTGCTGTCTGGCAAAACCGTTCTTGGCTTGCCAGGAACCTGTCTTGATCTCAACCTGTATAATCTTGAAGAAGTGAGGGCGATTGGCAAAAAATTCAACGGCAGCCTCAACGACATGGCACCGGCAGTTATCAACGGAGAGGCAGACGCGACCCTGCTCGATGTGCCCGATGCTTTGGTGGCGATGGCCAAGTGGCCCGGGCAGACAAAGATTATCGGTCCGGTATCGGAACAGCAGGAGATGGGTGTCGGTTTTCGCAAGGAGTCTCCTGAACTGCAAAAGGCTTTTGCCAAATTCTACGACCGCATAAAAGGGGATGGCAGCTATGGCCGCCTGGTCGGAAAGCATTATCCCGATATTCCATACTACTATCCGGAGTTTTTTGCCGGCAAAGAAAGGGCCCGGTAACGGCAAGACAACTTCGGCTCAACCATGAATTCATCCTCGACCTGCACACGGCAACAGGCCAAGACGCGGGGCCAAACCTTCTCCAGGGTGGCGTTGTCGTTGATGGGGGCGACGGTTCTTTTCCTGCTGGTAACCAACTTTGTGGTACTCAAGTCCTACGAGGACGTCAATCTTTTGCGGGTTCAGAAAGCCCTCGAAAGTCATGCCAGAGGATTTGGTTATTATCTCAGTGAGCGGGAGAACGATCTGCGCGCCTTGGCCAACACTCCGGTTGTCGAGAGCTATTTCGCCAACCAGGCCATGGGGATGAGCCTGGAATACGGGCTGCAAGCCAGTGTCGGTGCCATTGGGCGGGTGTTCGAGCAGCGGCGGGCGGCTGCGAGAATGAGCGGCGAGGCTGTCTTCGATTGCATTCAGCTAGTCGACGTGAGAGGGGTGGTTATCGCCTCATCGCCAATCGGTACCGATTGGAACCACGGCACGGGTGTCGATTGGGGTGCCGAGCCGATTCCGGTCACAAGATCGACGAGCGACCGCGGCGGGCTCGTGGTCGCCAGCCCGGTCCACCAAAGCGGCCGGTTGCAGGGCTATGTCGTTGGCCATCTCAACCCTCGTGCCGCCCTTGGCTTTATGGCGGGCGACAACTTCGAGCTAGCCCTTTTGCTTGACGAGCGGGCGGTCATTTACACCTCTCACCCTGAAATGACGGTAGACGGGTTGAGGTTGCGCGAATTCACCGCGAAGGCAAAAGCACCAGCTGATTTGGAAAGCGGGGCC
>CAYSON010000124.1:0-1922 GCA_964432635.1 uncultured Desulfopila sp. | reverse complement strand
GTCGTGGTCTGCAAGTATTTGCACGGGTGTTTCTGCGGCCGCGTTGACCAGGACCGCGCGACAATCCTTGAGCAGCTCGGCTAATGCGAGCCAACGATGTATGCCCGTTCCCGGAAGCGGGGCCGTACGCTCTTCAGGGGAATATTTCTCTGAACGTCAATCTCTTAAGGCATTTTTCGCAGAAATCCCAGGGTACCCCTTTATTCTGTATTGGCTGGAGTTGTACGATACTACCGGTGGAAAGAGAACGCCGCTGATTTTCAAGATCAGCATGGTCGTTCTCACACTGGGGTCCTTTATCATTGGCATCCTTTTTCTCAGGGCTGGAGCACGCAATCTCGTGCTGGAAACATCTCTCAGGGAGACGGAGAAAAAGAACGCCGAAGTCGCCGAAAAGGTCGAGGAACTCGAGTTGGTTATCAAAGGTGCTGGCCTCGCTGTCTGGAAATGGGACATTCCCGGTCACCAAGGTCATTGTGACGGGTGCTGGGGGGAAATTTTCGGGCGTTTACCGGAAGGAGGGCTGATATCCATCGGAGCCTTGCAGGATCTTGTACATCATGAAGACAGTCAGCAGGTCGCCTTGGACATCGCTAAACACCTGCACGGGGGTGAGCCTCACTACTTCAGCGAACATCGTCTGCGCCATCATGACGGGCATTGGGTCTGGGTGCGGGTGGCTGGCAAGGTCCAGAAAAGAGACTCCACTGGGAGACCTCTTCACGCTTTCGGCATACTTCAGGACATTACCCAGAATAAAACTGCCAACGAGCAGCTGGAAAAGGCCAAGGAGGAGTCGGATCGCATTATTCGCGCCTTCCTGGATTCCCTCATCGTCGTCGACCTGCGGATGAAGGTCCTGCGGATCAACCCGGCCACCTGCAGTCTGCTCGGCCAGACCGAGGCAGCCCTGCTTGGACGAGATATCGCGGAGCTGTTTCATGACCCTGAGGGATATGTTCACGATATTTTTTCATTTTATCGCCAGGTAGTTCTGGGTCATACCCCTCCGGAGCGGGATGAGTTGCGGAATATCGAGCTCAGCTATCGCGATGCCCAAGGGGGACGTCTGCCGATGTCCTTCAATCTCAGCGTGCTGAAAAACGACACTGGCGAGATAACCGGTGTCGTAGCCGGGGCCAAGGACATCTCAAAGATGCGCCTGGTGATCGACGAGTTGGCTCGACAAAAAGAGTATATCGAAACTCTTTTCGATATTATTCCAGAGGGATTGCTGGCGCTTTCCGAGCAAGGTCAAATCGTCAAGCAAAATCGGGCCAGTGGTGATCTTCTCGGCAATTGGACAAGGCAATTGGAGCTTCCCGGGGAGGATTTGGCAAGGGTGTTGGTCAGCGAAGTGATATCCAGACATGGCGCCGACAGAAGCATCTTCACTTTCACCATCAAGGGGCGGGGCGAAGAACGAGTTTACTGCAAATGCAACGCAGTGACGATAGCCGGCCTGCAGGGAATGTCCCTGCTGGTCTCTTTGGCTGATATCACTCTTGAGCGTTTGAGACAGGAAGAGAAAAAGCTGCTGGCGACGATTATCGAGCAGATGGACGAATCGGTCATCATCACCGGCACCGACATGGTGATCCGCTATGCCAATCCGGCCGTGTCGAGGAACAGCGGCTTCAGCAACGACGAACTGCTTGGCAAGACCCCGGCGGTCTTTAAGAGCGGCTTGGTCGGTGATCAAGTTTACGAAGAGATGTTCAAGGCCCTCGAGCGGGGAACAGTTTGGTCCGGGAGTTTGCGCAACCGCAGAAAGAATGGGGCCATAGTGGAAGAGGATGTCAAGATATCACCAGTGCGTAACGAAAAGGGCGAAATGAGCCACTATGTCGCCATCAAACGTGACATGACCGAGCTGACCAATCTGCAAAGGCAACTCTTGCAGGCGCAGAAGCTTGAGGCCA
>CAYSON010000123.1:7495-8471 GCA_964432635.1 uncultured Desulfopila sp. | reverse complement strand
CCGGCCAACCGCAAATATATCAGCCAGGCAGGTATCCGTGCTTTCATTCCCTGCGGCGGTTTCAAAGACACAATTCATCATGGCAATGTTCGGCAATTCCTTGATCTTTTCCAGGAACTGCAATTTATCGTCGAAGGGGCCAACGTCTTTTTTGATGACGGCTCAAGACGGCATATCGCCACCCATTCGAAAATCAAACAGATCAAGGATACCACCGCCAACAAGGGCGGGGTGTTCAGCAGCTCGATTGCCGAGGTGTTGACCGCCTTTTTACTGCAGGACGACTACGAAGCTGAGTTGCAAAACGATCCGGCTACCCGTTGGGCCCTGATCAAAGATATTATC
This sequence comes from uncultured Desulfopila sp., assembly GCA_964432635.1. Classification (GTDB taxonomy): domain Bacteria; phylum Desulfobacterota; class Desulfobulbia; order Desulfobulbales; family Desulfocapsaceae; genus Desulforhopalus_A. The sequence continues at coordinate 8,126 of CAYSON010000123.1, read as the reverse complement.
GGCCTGGTTGATCGGTATTCCCGTCTGGAAACCGGACTGTTACTCAAGCTCTACGAGGCCGATCCGAAGGTACCACTTTTCATGCTCTCAGAGCGAAGCAGTGAAGAGATTTTTTCCCTCCAGGATTCTCTTGAGGCACGGTTGCCGGAAATTCTCGCCGCTCCTGGACTGGCGTGGCGGATCCTCGAGCACTACGTTCCACCGGTCTTGCAGAAAAAGCTTGGCCAAGAAAGGATCATGGCGCTGCTTAACAGTGAAAGCCTCCTTCCCTACCGCGACGCCATCCTTACCAAGAAGATGGCCTCGCTTGCCTATTACCGATTTGGGGAGCGCTGGAATGAGTACCTGCGGGAGCTCGAACAGAGCTTCATTCCGGCGCTGGAAGAGGTTTTTACGGCAAGGGTTGAGGCATAATACAACAGATACAACACAACTATCGCTTATGGAGTCGGCTATGGCCATGTCCCTCGATCAGGAGCGGATCCTTCGTATATTATCGGAAAACCTCAGTAATCCTCAGCCGGAGGTGGTCGCTTCAATCAATATCGCCCAGGCCCTGGAGATGGAGCCGGCCAAGGCTCGCCAAGTGATCAAGGTCATGCTTGGCTAGCGCCTTCTTCAAGGACTTCTC
>CAYSON010000123.1:5737-7485 GCA_964432635.1 uncultured Desulfopila sp. | reverse complement strand
GGTCCTTGACCACGTCGGCTCGGTGGTCACCGTCCTTGACGGCAGCCATGTTCTGATCACGCCCCAAGGGCTGCAGTGGTTGCAGCAACGATCCGCAAACATCCCCTGAGCACCACCTCCTGGGGACCAATACCCCTGTCTCCGGTGGTGGCGGTACCGCCGGAGACCCAGTGAATATTCCGTACTTTTCTGCTTCTTCTTGGTTCTCCTGTCTCATCCTGATATATTTTCTCCAGGGTCTTTACTCATTTGATTCCGCAATTATCAGTTCGGGTTTTGAGGAGGTGAAGGCCTTTATAGATTGCCCAGGCTTGTGGGGCCTGGCAGGCAATGTCTCAAACCTTTCAGGTGGGAAGTGGTGATACTATGCGCGAGGAATACAACTTCACCTTAACGCTACCCCTGGCGCAGCTCGACCGAGGCCTGATGGTATTGCAGCAGGCCGGTGCCGAATATCCGCAAATGCGGGTCAGCCGCAAGCCGGATCGACAGGGGATGGCCAGGTTTTATCTGTGTTTTCCCTATCAAGGGGCACGACTCGATCTCCGTTTCAAGGAGTGGTTCGAAGGTCGCAAAGTAAGTGATTGGGATCTTTTTGGCCCCAACTACGGAGTATGGGGACTCTCTTGAACCGTGTCGTTCTGCGCGGTTTCCGCCGATCGAAAAAAAAGGAAGAGATCGCCGGCCAGCCATTTCCCGTCCTCTTTTCTGATGTTGTGGTCTTGGTGGGCAAGGACGGCAAAGCCGTGGTCGGTGGCACAGCGGAGCAGTGAGGCGGGGTTGTGGGCAAAGCGACCCGAGGGGCGAAGGGTGAAGTCGACGTCTTCCGTACAGCGTTCGATGGAGCAGGCGAAAATCGCCCGCTCTGCCGAGCGCTTCGCCAACAAGGGAAAGAGCGGCCCCGGATCGCCCAGATAGACCAGGACATCAGCGGCGATAAAAGCTGAATAGCGGGCGCCACTCTGGTTGAGGAAGGCGAGGAGCTCGGCCTTGGCCAGATGATCGTAGAGTTTTTTCTGTCGCGCTCGGGCCAGCATATGTCCCGAAAGATCGATTCCGCTAAGCTGTATGGCCATATCGCGGAAGGCGGCGCCGGAGAGCCCGGTCCCGCAACCGAGATCAAGGATCGTGGCGAGGGGCAGCATGGTGGCACAGTGGGCCCGGACCATCGCCGCCAATGCCTGTGGTGCAGTATATTCGAGAGCCCCTTGCAGGTGGTGGTCAAAGCGGCCGGCATATTTGTCAAAAACTTCCTCGACATAGCTGCTCGGGGCACATGGCGGGGTGGTTCCGCAAAGGGCGGCCCGCATATGGGCGGCGGCGTGGTGCGCGGGGGCTAATTGTAACACCCGCTCAAGCAAATCCAGTGCCTTGCCGTGGTTACTGCGGGCGTTATAGATTCCGGCGAGATTGTAGAGGGTATTGATGTTGTCGGGATCGAGTGTTGCACTCTTTTCAAGAAGAACCTCGGCCTGAAGAAGATCGCCGTGGTCACTGCAGATGACCCCGAGGTTGTTGAGTGCGGCTGGATAGTTAGGCGCGATTTGCAGGGCCTGTTCCAAAAGACTTTGTCCGGCTGCGCTTTGACCTTGCTGGTGGAGAAGCTTGCCGAGGTTATTGAGAATCTGTGGATGATCGGGGGCGAAGCGTTTGGCCCGCTGGTACGCGTCAGCGGCCGCCTCGAGGTCGCCCATGGTTTCAAGAATGGCGCCGAGGTTGAGATAGGCCCCCGGGTTCTTGGGGTCGAT
>CAYSON010000123.1:0-5727 GCA_964432635.1 uncultured Desulfopila sp. | reverse complement strand
GCCCGACGTCCGTGTCGTTCCGCTTGGCCCAGATTTCCCTGATCGCGGAGAACGATGGCCAGGTTGGCGAGGACGTTCTGGTTGTCCGGCAAGAGTGCGAGAATCTGCCGGTAGCGTTCCTCTGCTTCGAGCAGCGCCCCGCGTTGATGGAGACTGACCGCCTCGGTGAAGAGCTGTTGCAGATCAGCCATGGACCACCTCGAAAAATGGGGGAAAACATTCCAACCCTACCACACCAACAGATATGGCCGCGGCTACTTGTTGTCCGACGGTTGTTGTTGGCGCCACTGCAGACGTAAAACAGCCTCTATTTCTTCCCGCAGCCGATCGGGTTTGATTGGTTTGGAGATATACCCGTCCATTCCGGAGGCCAGGCATTTCTCACGATCGCCCTTGACGGCGTAGGCGGTCATGGCGATGATCGGCAGGTGCTTGTCGCCCTGTTCCCGGTTGCGGATGGCGATGGTGGCCTCGTAGCCGTTCATCTCCGGCATCTGAATATCCATGAGGACGACATCGAAGCTGCCACACTCGAGGCTTTGCAGGGCGTGTTTGCCGTTTTCGGCCACGCTCACCTCCCATCCCTCTCGTTCGAGAACCGTGACGGCCAAAGTGCGGTTAATAAATTCGTCTTCCACCAGGAGAACACGAAGGCGTTCCGCCACTTCCCCGGGGGGGGGAAATGTCGGTTGCGCAGAGGGCAGCGGTTCTTCGGTTGGCAAGGGGGCCAGCGGGAAACGGATCGAGAAATAAAAGATGGTGCCGATGCCGGGATTGCTCTCTACGCAGATCTTTCCTCCCATCATCTCCACCAACTCGGCGGCGATCACCAGCCCCAGTCCTGTGCCGCGATGGTTGGAATCGCGAGTCGTACCGAGCTGTCGGAAAGATTTGAAGACATTGCCTATTTCATCGGCGGGGATGCCGATGCCGGTGTCTTTCACCTGAAAGCGCAATTCGATCATGTTCTGTCCGGCGATGGCAGCAGCCGGGCGCACCGACAGGGTGACGCTGCCCCGGTTGGTGAATTTGATGGCGTTGCCGACCAGATTGATGAGGATTTGATGGAGCTTGTCGGCATCTCCCTTCAGTGTGTCGGCGATCTGCTCGTCACACTCGACAATCAAGGCGATATTTTTTTTGGCGGCGGTTATCGCCAGGATCTCCAGGGCGTCGGCGATGGTGTGGCGCAGGCTGAAGGGGGCGATGTTCAACTCCAGTTTGCCCGCCTCGATCTTCGAGAAATCGAGGATGTCGTTGATCATCTTGAGCAAACGATCGGCGGAGGAGGAGACCAGCTCCAGGTAGGTACGTTGATGGCCGGAAATGTCTGACTTGAGCAGGAGGTCGGTGAGGCCAAGGATGCCGTTCATTGGGGTGCGGATCTCATGACTCATGTTGGCGAGAAAGGTGCTTTTGTTTTTTTCCGCTTCTTCAGCACGGTTTTTCGCGGTCTCCAGGGCTTCGACGGCCCTTTTTCGCTTGAGCGCGTCACCCAGTTGGCGGGCGACATAGGCCATCAGCTCTTGGTCTTTTTCGGTGTAGACGATCTTCTCATAGCTCTGCACCACCACCGCTCCAGCCATGTCGTCGAGATAGAAGGGGGCGCCCAGCCAGGAGTGGGGCTCGCTGCCGATCGGCCGAAGCTGATGTTCATCGCACACGGCATGATAGTTGTCCGGGGTCAGCAATAAAGGGCGACGCGTCTTGATGAGATGGGTGGTGAGCAGCCGCGGCTTGTGATCAAGTTTGCGCTCCGTCCCTTGCAGGCTGTTATCGCGGCTGTCGATACAATAAGGGAGGGTGAGGTAGCGGCCGTCGCCACGTTTTTCGACGAGAGCGACAAAGAAATTCTCGGCATTAATGAGGCGGCCAACGATGCGGTGTAAATGGCGGCAGAGATCGCCGATATCGATACTTTTGCGTGCCTCTTCGTTGATCTCGTAGAGGGCGGTGCGGAGTTTCTCGGAGTAGGCGAGGGCGCACATGGCCTCCTTCTGCTGATGGATCACCTTGAGGCTTTTCAGACGCGAACCGATGGTCGCCGTCACACTGTTGACGATTTCCAGGTAAAGGGGGTCAAAAGATGGGTTGCTGCCACCTAAATAGAGGATGGCGAGCATCTCGCCGGCATCGTCGATGGGGGCGAGCAGGTGTCTGGTGTGTGGACTGTCGGCGAAAATGCCCAGCCCCGAGGGCTGGGCAAAGGACATTGCCCCGCCTTCGGTGCGTAGGGTGGCGAGCAGCGGATCGGAAAAAGAGATGACCGACGGCACCCATCCATTGTGTGCAGTGCTCTTGGCGTAGTAGCCGGGAACACCATTTGTTTCGTCATGAAAATAAATCTGGATGGCGAACGGCCCAAGTTGAGGAAAAACGGTGGCGTGCAAAAAGGCCGCCAGGTCCTCCGCAGTAGTGACAGTGCGTTGGCCAATGGTCAGGGACTTGATCAGCTCGAGAACGGATGGGGACGAGACGGAATAGAACTTCTCTTCGCAGGGGCGCATAATTCTCAAAACCGGTTGCTTGGGCAGCAAGGTCACTTGGCGGGGGCCTCTCAATCGTTTCAATAATAACAAAATTATAAGTCGAGTTGAAGTAAGCGACAGCGTTTTCCCGAAAAGAATTTGGTGTTTGTTGGGAACCAGCGAGTATCCATTCGGATTTTTTGAGAATCGTGGTAGGGTGCCCAACGACTTGGGGGCCGAGTGGATGGCGAGGAGCCGTCAAATTTTTGTCGACCTCGTGAGAGGAGCTAGGCCCACTTTCTTTATGGAAGGGATCGATCATGATGCCGTTTTTCGGGGAGGCCATCGCCTTGGCCACCGTGCTCTGCTGGACCTGCAGCGTCCAGTTCTTCGCGGCGGCGTCGCAGCGTATCGGTGTCATCCCGGTCAATATCATTCGCCTGGCGGTGGCCCTGGTCCTCTTTGCGGTGGCGCTCTGGCTGCGCGACGGTTCGCCGGTGCCGCTCGATTTTCCGGGACATGCCTGGTGGTATCTTGGTCTCTCCGGGGTGGTCGGCTTCTTCATTGGCGATATTTTTCTTTTCAAGGCCTTGGTGGAGTTGGGGCCGCGCCTGGCTATGCTCATCCAGAGCCTGGCCGCCCCCACTGCCGCCCTGCTCGGCTACCTCTTTCTCGGGGAGAGCTACATGCCACACCAGTGGCTGGGCATGGCCATTGCCCTGTTCGGGGTGGCGATGGTCATTTTCGAGCGAAGCCCGGCACCGGCACAACCTTCAGGGAAGGAGCGGCACGTACGTCGCGTCACCACCAGCGCGGTGGTTATCGGCGCCTTGGGGATGTGTGGGCAGGCGGTGGGCATTATTCTCAGCAAGACCGGGATGCAGGTCCCCGGCGGCTATCTCGATGCCTTTGCCGCCACCGAGATCCGCGCTATCGCCGCCTTTTGTTGTTTCGCCGTTCTCTTCACCGTCACTGGCAAGTGGCGCAACGTGCAGAACGGCCTGCGCGACCACCGAGCGGTTCTCTATACCTCCCTCGGGGCGGTATTCGGTCCCTTTGTTGGCGTCTCTCTCTCGCTGCTCTCCCTTCATTATCTCACCAGTGGGGTAGCCTCGACCTTTTTTGCTCTGGTGCCGGTGTGCATTATCCCCTTTTCGGTCTACCTGCACAGGGAATTTGTGTCCCTGCGGGCGGTGGTGGGCGCCTTGATCGCCGTGGGCGGGGTCTGGTTGCTGTCGCAGTGAATCCGCTCTGCGGTTGCGGGAATTTTCCTGATGCTGCGGCCGCTTGGTGGGAAAGAGTCGTTGTCAGCGGCGGACGGATGGGCTACCATTATCAGCGGGTGAGGGCGGCGAATTCCTTCCCCTTCCTGAAGTGTTCCGACACCTTTCATTCTCAACCCGCAATAGGTACCATTATGAAACAACTCCTCTTTTTTCTCGCCGGCCTTCTTCTTGTGGGCGGATGTGCCAAGCAACCGGTCATCGCCAATCTCAATCCCCGCATCGGCGATCAGCCGGCCGGGGTCTTTGTTCCCGGAAACAGCGTCGCGGTGAAAGGCCAGGACAGCCGCAAAGTTCAGGAAGTGGTGATCTTTCTCAACGATCAACCGCCGACTCGCCTCGCCAATGTCAGTGCCATCGCCGACCTTTTCTCCGCCCGTCTCTCCGCCGGTCTGCGCGACCAGGGGCTGACCATCGATCCCTCTTCACCGGTGCGGCTGAAGTTCGTGATCAACGATCTGGTGGTTCAAATTTCGCGGCAAAAACTCCTTTATCGTGCCGAGGCGCAGAGCTATGTGACAATCGACGTTGAAAATCGCGGCGCGGTGATTACCAGAATCTTTAAGCGCGAGTCCTTTAATGAGTCGGCGATGCGACCTCAACTGCCTGACCTTGAGGCGATGCTCAACGGACAGCTGAGCGACATCCTGCAGATGATTCTAAAGGATGAGGAGATACGTCAGTTTCTGGCGAAAAAGTAGCGATTGTTTCTCTTTTATCTTGGAGAAACTTTGACGAGCGATGGCATGATGACAGCAGACGCGCCAGATAACGATCACAGGACGGTGTTGATCACCGGGGCCACCGGCTATATCGGCAGGAGGTTGGCGCAACGTCTACTCGAAAGTGGCGGATATCAGTTGCGCCTGTTGGTACGCAATCGCCTCAAGGTGCAGGTGGCCCTTTCCGACCGAGTGGAAATCTGCGAGGGCAGCACCTTCGACCGGGCCTCCCTGGGTGCGGCTTTGACTGGCGTCGATACCGCCTTCTATCTCATTCATGCCATGGCCGGGCCGGGCGACTATCGCCAACTCGATCGACAAAGCGCCGAGGCCTTTCGCGATGCCTGCATCGCCGCCGGAGTGCGGCAGATCATCTATCTTGGTGGTCTCGGCGTACGCGAAAGTGCCAGCAAACATCTCCTCAGCCGTATCGAAACCGGTGAGATCCTGGCGGGCCGACCTGGAGAGATCAATATGGTGTGGCTGCGGGCCGGCGTCATCATCGGTTCCGGTAGCGCCAGTTTCGAAATCATCCGCAACCTCACGCAAAAGCTGCCGGTGATGATCACCCCGCGCTGGGTACGCACCAAGACCCAAGCCATCGGCATCGATGACGTGCTCTCCTATTTGCAGGCCTCGATACACTTAACCCATCGGGGGAACCTGATGGTTGATATCGGCAGTGAATGCCTGAGTTTTCAAGAGATGATGGAAAAAACAGCCCAAGTCATGGGCTTGCGGCGTCTGTTGCTGCCGGTGCCGCTCTTGTCGCCGCGGCTCTCCTCCTATTGGCTGATTCTCTTCACACCCATCCCCTATCGGCTGGCCGCCGCCTTGGTGGAGGGGCTGAAGAGCGAGACAGTACTGCAGAACGACCATGCCGTCCACCACTTCCCGGAGATTCGCCCGAAGACCTTCGTCGAATCGGTGCGTGCCGCCATGGCTGAACTCGAGCACCATCAGGTGCAGAGCCGATGGTGCGACAGCAGCGGGGGGCAAGCTTGCGATATCAAGGACTTTGACGATCCTGTTGGGGCTGTTCTGCGTGATGTGCGCATTGTCCCCTATGCCAAGGGGGTACGTCCGGAGGATGTCTTTCGCGCCGCCTGCGCCGTGGGAGGCCCGAATGGGTGGTTCCGCTTCAATTTCCTCTGGCGATTGCGCGGCGTCATCGACAAACTGGTGGGTGGCTACGGGCTCAATCGCGGAAGAAGACTGTCAGAAGAGTTGAGGGTTGGTGATGCTCTCGATTTT
>CAYSON010000122.1:0-8480 GCA_964432635.1 uncultured Desulfopila sp. | reverse complement strand
GCAGCATGAGCGCAGGCAGTCGCCGAGATCGTAATGGAGTGGGCCGATCATCACCGTGTCGAGATCGAGCAACCCGCAGGCATGGCCGCTCACGTCGAATAGAACATTATCAAGCTTGGGATCCCCATGGATCGGCCCGGCGGTCAAGAGCCCGGCAACCCGAGCCTCTTCGAGATAGAGCGCGCGGTGACGATGGCGTACCACGGCCTTATAGCAGATCTCGGCTGCCCGGGAATTCTCCGCTGTGGCCGCCGCAGTCAGCATATCATAATCGGCAAGATACGTCGGCAAATGATGGAATCCGGGAAGGGGCTCGGCGAGGAGGTGCGGCTCGAGGTCGGCGAGGAGGTGATGAAAGGTGGCGAGAATTTTGCCCAACTCCCACGCCTGACGCCGGTCTTGCAAGGTGACAGCGGTGGTTTGCCGCAGATAGCTCTGGCTCCGCCAGTACCCGTCCTGACCGTCGCGGAAATGCCAGCTCGCGGAGAGGGTCGGCACCGGCTCGGCACAGAGAAAATCGCTGCCGCAGAGCTCCCTCTTGTGCTGGATATGTCCGGTGATGAGAACAAAATTAGCAATCACCCGCTGCGGCTCGGGAAAGACCAACGGGTTAATACGTTGCAGGACAAAAGGGCGAAGCTCAGAGGACACCAGATAGGTGTCGTTGATGTTCCCCCGCCCCAGGGGGCGCAGCGAACAGCAATCGCCATCCGCGGCAAAGGCCGCCGCCGCTCGACGCAGCTCAGACTCCGGCATCAGCTGCGAAACGATCGCCAAAGCGCTGCAGGCCATAGCAACCGGCCCCGAGGAGAGCAGCGTCACTGCGCATGATCAATTGCACCGGGATGGTGGCCATCAGCTCACTCATCGCCCCCTTGGCCCGAAACGCCTCGAGAAATCCTGCAAAGCTCACCTTTCCAAGGATTCGCGGCAAGAGACCTCCGCCCAGATAGACGCCACCTCGGGCGTAGAGCTTCAGGGCTAGGTTGCCTGCCTCGCTGCCAAGGATGGCGAGAAAGAGTGTCACCACCTTGCGACACAGGGGGCAGAACTCGTCGCGCAAGGCTGCCTCGAGCAAGAGGGGAATCGGATCCTTCATCCCGGCCATGGCCGCGGCCACTCCCTCATCCGCGCGAATATCGTGATATTGCCGGCAGAAACGGTAGAGGCGGCCCAACCCCGGCCCGGCGATGAGGGTTTCGTAGCTGACTGGCCGTGTCTCCCCCCTGGCAAACTCAAGCAAGGCGCTCTGCTCCTCGTCCGCCGGAGCGAAGTCGCAATGCCCCCCCTCCGAGCCGCGGGCAAACAGCGAGCTACCTTCCTTGAGCAGCATCCCCTCGCCGAGACCAGTTCCGGGTGCGATCAGGGCGCACATCTCGCCCGGACACGACTGCCCACCCTGAATTTCAAACATATCTTCGGCTCGCAGAAAGGGCACGGCGGCGGCGACGGCGGTGAGATCATTGATCAGGCAAATTTGCTCAAAGTGAAAACGGGCGGCCAGAGCCGGGCTGTCGACCAGCCAGGAAAGGTTGGTCATCTGCACTCGCTCTCCCGCCACCACGCCAGCTAGCGCAATGCAGGCCGACCTGGGCCGCGCCCCACAGGTTTTTAAATATTCATTGAGCAGGTGGTCAAAGCCGGTAAAATCGGCGTTCCGGTAGCGCTGTTGGTGACGTGGGGCAGAAAGAGCTTGATCGTCGCCAAAGAGTGCCAGATCGGTTTTGGTGCCGCCGATGTCGGCGGCAAGCAACAGAGCCATAGATCTCCCTTGGTTACCTCCGCGCCGTTGTTAACCGTTGACCAGATGGATATCCCAAGCCTCGGTGCGGCTATTATTGTCCTGGTTCTTGGTGATGGAAAACTCGAAGATATTGGTGGAATCGAGGAAGAGGCTGTCGTTGATCTCCGGGGCCTTGGAGCAGTGAAAGAACACCGAGTGCGGCATCAGACCATCGCGGCCAAGGGAATAGTAGCGCATGAAACCGAACCCCCGATCCTGATTGTAGCTGATGGCAATGCCACGCTGGCGATTTTCTCCGGCCTGGGCTCCGATGGGGAGGAGACCGGGAATGAGATAGCCGGAAATAAAAAGATCGGCGGCCTCGCGCAGCTCGTTGCTGACATACTTGAAGCCGATCACCTCGACCCGACAACCCATGTTCTGTAGAGCAAGCACCAGACGGATGAAATCACCGTCACCGCTGAGCAGGATAACGCGATCAAGGTTTCGTGCCTGTAGCAGGGCATCGATGGCCAGATCCATGTCGGCGTTGGCCTTGGTAGTAATGATCCCCTCGTCATCGACAAAATGCCTGACGTATTTTTTAATCACCTTAAAGCCGCACTGACGGATGACATCATGGTAGCGATAGAGTTTTTGCCGATACTCGGCATCATCCTTGGTCCGCTCGCCGTCCTCAGCCAGATAGGAATTGGCGCGCAGCAACAGAGAATTGCCGCAATTTGCCAGTTCCACCAACACATCGTAGCGCATGCCGTAGCCGCCGCACATCCTGATGTTTTCGGCGTCAACGTAGATTCCGGTCTTGAGCATGGTTTCCCCTTCCGCCACCCTGTCGCCTACTCCCACTCGATAGTTGCCGGCGGCTTGGACGAGATATCATAGACGACACGGTTGACGCCGCGCACCTCATTGATGATGCGGCTGGAGATCTCGCCCAGGATCTCGTAAGGAAGCTTGGTCCAGTCGGCGGTCATAGCGTCACGCGAATCGACACAGCGAATGGCGATGACATGCTCATAGGTGCGGCCGTCTCCCATTACCCCCACCGTCTGGATGGGCAACAGCACGGCAAAGCTCTGCCACACTTTACGATACCAGCCGGCACGCCGCATCTCTTCAAGGACGATGACGTCGGCCTGGCGCAGGATACGCAGCCGCTCGCGGGTTACCTCGCCCATAATGCGAATACCCAGTCCCGGCCCGGGGAAGGGTTGGCGATAGATGGCCTCCTCAGGCAGGCCCAGCTCCAGACCGAGCTCACGCACCTCGTCCTTGAACAATTCGCGCAGCGGTTCGATCAACTCAAGCTGCATCACCTCCGGCAGACCACCGACATTGTGGTGCGACTTGATTGGCGCTTCGCCGCGAAAACTCACCGATTCAATGACGTCAGGATAGAGGGTACCCTGCGCCAAATACCTGACATGGCCGATCTTGCGCGCCTCCTCCTCGAAAATCTTGATAAAGCCGAGGCCAATGCGCTTGCGCTTGACCTCGGGATCGACCACCCCGTCAAGTTCGGCCAGGAAAACGTCACTGGCATCGACATCGATGAGGCGGAGTTTGCTCTTTTCCTTGAAATACTTAATGATGGCATCGCTCTCGCCACTGCGCATCAGCCCGTTATTGACATAGATGCAGGTCAATTGCTCGCCGATGGCCCTGTCGATGATGGCGGCGGTGACGGCGCTATCGACCCCGCCGGACAGGGCGCAGATAACCCGATCCCCGCCAACCTTGCTCCTGATCGCCTGAACATTTTGCTCGATAAAGGAGTGCATGGTCCATTCCGGCCGACAGCCGCAGATGCCGAAGATGAAATTGCGAAGCATCTCGGTGCCAATCAGCGTGTGGGCGACCTCGGGATGAAACTGTACCGCCACCAGGGGCCGCTGACGATGGCGCAGGGCGGCGTAGGGAGAGTTGTCACTGATGGCGGTGGCAAGGAATTGCTCGGGAATGTGTTCGACTCTGTCCCCATGACTCATCCACACCTGATGTCGACCCGCTTCCCCACCCAGTCCGCTAAAGAGCCCCTCGTTCTCGCCAACCTGTAGTTCCGCCTTGCCGAACTCCCGCTTCTCAGCCTTCTCCACCCGGCCGCCGAACTGCTGCAGCATGAGTTGCGCTCCGTAGCAGATGCCCAGCACCGGCACCCCGAGATCAAAAACCCCGGGGTCGGAGTGGGGGGCACCGTCATCATAGACCGAACAGGGCCCGCCGGAGAGAACGATGCCAGTGGGCTTCAGTGCCCGCAAACGCTCAAGGGGCAGAGAGAAGGGATGAATCTCGCTGTACACCTTTTGCTCCCTGATCCTTCTGGCGATGAGCTGGGTGGTTTGTGAGCCGAAATCGAGGATGATGATTTTTTCGTTGTGGATATCCATGGGTCTTCGCGCGGTCGCGCCGCCCTCCTGGTTGCTGTTGCCAGTGTCAGCCCTACTTCGCCGCCCTTAGGCGGTGCGGTAGTTGGGCGCTTCCTTGGTGATAATCACGTCGTGCACGTGCGATTCTCGCAAGCCCGCCGAGGAGATGCGCACAAACCTGGCCTTTTGCTGAAGGTCGGCGATAGTTGCGGCACCGACATAGCCCATACCGGAACGCAGGCCGCCGAGGAGTTGATAGAGCACATTGGTGATCGGTCCACGATAGGGCACTTTGCCTTCGATACCCTCCGGCACCAATTTCGAGGAGGAGGCGACATCGCTCTGGAAGTAGCGGTCGGCCGAGCCGTGGCTCTGGCACATTGCCCCCAGTGAGCCCATGCCGCGGTAGCCCTTGTAGGTTCTGCCCTGATAGAGAAAGGTATCCCCGGGTGTTTCATCGGTTCCGGCAAAGAGACTGCCGATCATCACCGTGCTGGCCCCGGCGCCGATGGCCTTGGTGAGGTCTCCGGAATGCTTGATCCCACCGTCGGCGATCACCGGGATATTGTAACGATTACCCACCTCCACGCAGTACTTGAGAGCGCTCATCTGTGGCACCCCGACACCGGCGACGATGCGCGTGGTACAGATGGAGCCGGGCCCGATGCCAACCTTGATGGCGTTGGCTCCAGCCTTGATGAGATCTTCGGCGCCTTCGCCGGTGGCAACATTGCCGGCAATCACCGATAAGTCAGGGAAGGTGCTTTTCAGGGAGCGCACGGCAGTGATCACCCCTTGTGAATGGCCATGGGCGGAATCGACCACGACCACATCGACCCCAGCCTTGACCAGGCGGCCGGCGTGGTCGACCACCGAAGGACCAACCCCGAGGGCCGCGCCGACGAGAAGACGACCAAAGGTGTCCTTGGCCGCCAGGGGATACTTTCGGATCTTTTCCAGGTCTTTAATGGTGATCAATCCTCTCAGGGCGCCATCATCGTCGACCACCAGCAACTTCTCAATGCGGTGTTCGTGCAACAGCGCCTTTGAATGTTCAAGATCGATACCGACCTTGGCGGTCACCAGCTTCTTATAGGTCATGACGTCGGCCACCCGTAGGCCATCATCAGAAACAAAGCGCAGGTCGCGGTTGGTGACGATACCCACCAGCTTGCCATGATGCAGCACTGGTAGGCCGGAAATCTTGTAGGTGCTCATGATCTCCTGCACTTCGGCCACAGACTGGTCTTGGGTAACGGTGATCGGATCGATGATCATCCCCGATTCCGATTTCTTTACCCGCTCCACCTCGATGGCTTGGTGCTCGATGCTCATGTTTTTGTGGATAATGCCGATGCCACCTTCCCGGGCCATGGCGATAGCGGTTCGGTGCTCGGTAACCGTATCCATGGCCGAACTGACCAGGGGGGTCTTCAACTTGATGGTATCGGTCAAGCGGGTTTCCAGGTTGACCTCAGCGGGTAGAACGTCCGAGGCGGCAGGTACGAGAAGCAAATCATCGAAAGTAAGAGCAATTTCTATCTCATCTGGTAACATGTTTCCTCCTCATCGAGGGTGCGGCAGAGGTCGAGTTCAATGGCGGGGAACCCCGCCCCGAAAGTGCGCCGGAAATAGATGGGACCCCTGCGGATTAAGGTTGCTCGCCGGTGACACCCCATTGTAAAGCATCTTGAGTAAAAATATTTTTTTGAGGGCGGGAAAGACGCGGTGACATCCAACCCAGCCGGGATTACCCCGTCCACGCCCGAGGACGAGGACCACCGTAAGCAATGCTATTGGAAATAAACCCGATCAATCCCCAACTGCGCCTGATCGAGCAGGTGGTAAAACTGTTGCAGGGCGGAGCTGTGATCTGCTATCCCACCGAAACCGGATACGGCATCGGTTGCGATCTTATGAACCAAAAGGCGATCAAGGGGATCATGCAACTGAAGAGAAGACCCAAGGACAAGCCCTTCTCCTTCATGTGTTCCGACCTGACCGACATCAGCCGCTACGCCCATGTCTCCAACACTGCCTATCGGTTGATGAAAAAGAGCCTGCCCGGCCCCTACACCTTTGTGCTGCCCGGCACCAAGCTGGTCCCGAAGATCATGGCGACCAAGCAAAAAACCGTTGGCATCCGCGTGCCGACCCATCCCATCTGCCGCCTGCTGCTGACCACCCTCGGCAATCCCATCGTCAATACCAGCGCCCAACTCGAGGACCACGATGCTGCCGCCGAGGCTTATCAACTTGACGATTACCTCGGCAACCGCATCGACCTGATCATCGACGGCGGGCCTGTCTACCCCGATCCTTCATCGGTGATCGACCTCACCGGGGATGTCCCCGTGGTTCTACGTATCGGCAAAGGCGACGTCACTCCGTATCGCTGATCAACGCCTCCTTGAGAGATTTACTCATGGTGAAGTGGAGCGTCTTGCGATCGGGAATATCCATGACCTTTCCGGTACGGGGGTTCTTGGTGGAGCGCGGCTTTCGACTGCGCACCGAGAAACTTCCGAACCCCCGCAACTCAATGCGCCGTTCCTCGATCAGGGCCTTGGCCATGGTCTCCAACATGATATCCACCGCCAAACCGACATCCTGTTTCTGCAGGGAAAGCTCGCTACTGACCTTGTCTACGATATCTTTTTTTAACATACCCGCTAATGATTCTATGAAGAGGTTGATAAGGCCACACATGTGCGGCACTCTGGGTCATTGGTATAAAAAAAGGCTGTCCCGCCGCATTGAAACTCGGCAAGACAACCTTTGCACCGCCACAAGGTGTACCCGACGTGGCTTGGGTTGCTTCCTAGGGAAAACCGCACCAGATTGTCGGGACAAATCTTTTGACGAAAGCCTTAGGGCGCCGAATCGGCCGTCAGACTAAACCCCGCCAGGGGTTACCTGCCTTTGTGCAGCACGTTGCCGAGCTCTTTGCTTAGCAACGTGCTGCTCGGGTATTAATTGTCGGAGGTGTCGTTGTTGCCCTCCGCCGCAGCCTTGAGCAGGTCGCCAAAGGTGGATGGCGCATTCTCCGCCGCCAGTTTCTCCGCCTTCTTAAACTTCTCCACCGCGGCTCCTTCGTCCTCGCCTTCGAGAGTCTTGACCGAAAGACCGATCTTACGGTCCTTAGCCGAGACATTAATAACAATCGCCTTGAGGATATCGCCCACCTGATACATACCGACCGGAGTTTTAACTTTATCCTTGCTCAGTTCGGAGACATGCACCAAGCCCTCAATGCCTTCCTCGAGTTTGACGAAGACACCGAAGTCGGTAACGTTGGTAATCTCCCCTTCGACCACGGTGCCGGAGGGATAGTTGTTATAGGCAGCTTGCCAGGGATCAGGCACCAACTGTTTGATACCCAAAGAGAAGCGCTCGTTCTCTTTGTCGATCTTGAGCACCACCGCCTGGATGGTCTCTCCTTTGGCATATTTCTCGGAGGGATGCTTGATGCGCTCGGTCCAAGAGAGATCGGAAACGTGGATGAGGCCATCGATTCCTTCCTCGATCCCAATAAATACACCGAAGTCAGTAATATTTTTAATTTTCCCTTCGATAACCGAACCAACCGGATAGTTCTCAGTGACCAAATCCCAGGGGTTGGGCTGGAGTTGCTTCATACCCAGGGAAATGCGTTTGGTCTCGGTCTCGATATTGAGCACCATGACCTCAACCTCGTCACCCACCGACACCATCTTCGAGGGATGTCGCGGTTTCTTCGACCACGTCATCTCAGAGACATGAATGAGGCCTTCGACCCCCTCCTCAAGCTCGACGAAGACTCCATAGTCGGTAATCGACACCACCTTGCCCTTGGTGGTCTGTCCCACCGGATAGCGGCTGATCACGGAAGTCCAGGGATCCTCACGTAACTGCTTGACACCCAAAGAGACGCGATCGTGCTCGCGATCGTACTTGAGCACTTTGACTTCCAACTCCTCGCCGACCTTGTAGAGTTTGGCGGGATGGGAAACCCGGCCCCAAGAGAGGTCGGTGATATGGCAAAGACCGTCCATGCCACCCATATCGATGAACAAGCCGTAATCGGTGATATTGGTGATGGCGCCACGAATGATCTGGCCCTCGGCCAGCTTGGAGCGCATCTCCTCGCGCAGTTTGTTGCGCTCCTCCTCAAGTATGGCGCGGCGCGAGATAACCGCGTTATTACGTTTTTTATTGAACTTGAGGATCTTGAACTCCATGGTCTCGCCAATGAGCGCATCGAGATCCTTGACCGGCCGCAAATCGATCTGAGAGTAAGGCAAGAAGGCGGGTACGCCAATATCAACCGACATGCCACCCTTGACCCGGCTCTCGATCTTGCCGGAGATAGTTCCTTCCGCTTCCTG
>CAYSON010000121.1:516-8502 GCA_964432635.1 uncultured Desulfopila sp. | reverse complement strand
AGGCCAGCGTAGATTTGCAGATGCACACGTTTGGTTTTGTGGTCATCCCAATTGGTCAGAATACCTTCCAACAGATCCTTCATCCGATAGGGGCTGTAAGACCAACCGGCCAGCGCGGCTCGACGTTGCTCGACCGTGTCGGTCGGTGCGCCATTGCGATAGACCGGGACGTACATCAGCGTTCCCGCTTGCACTTCCGTACCGGTCTCCTGAATCAGTTCAACCTTCCCTGACAATGCGGGCGCCCCGCTGTCGCGCGCCTGTTCCATGGCGGCGCGGCGGACCGGTTCAGAGAACATATCGAACCCGAACGCGCGCAGATTGCGGTCGCGAAATGGTTCCAGATAGATGATGGAGGTATAGAGAGCTCGCTCGCCTGCCGGGCGCACCGTGTAGTCGGGAAAGCCTTCGGCGCGAATTCTGGCGATATGGGCAGCCAGTTGTTGCGGTGGAATCACTTGCGAAAAACCGATGCCCTGCACCCCGGGAAGGCTGTCCTGGGCACGAAGTTTCTCAACGTAGGCTTGCCACTCGCGGCGATCAACCGCGTTGGATGCGGCAAAGATACCCGCGCCGCCCTTGAGCGTGAGCGCATAGGCATCGAGTCGCTCACGAATCTTGAGCGTGACCTGTTCGCTGGTGAATGCGATTTCGTCCACCGCATCCTGTTCGATGGTTTTCTTGACCTCAAGGCTTGCAACAATCGTTAATACAAGCCCAACAGCCAGTGCAATCCAGGAAGAAAAATATCGATTCATGGGGAATTCCGGTGTAGAGAGGTAGACCGTTTATCTGCTGCCCGTTCCAAGCACCTCAGCAAGGAGTTGTGAATCCAGGTGTAGCGCAGGCCCGAGTCCTGATTGAACAAGACCATGGCCGTGCTGTTGAGGGCGGCTTGCAGCCGTTCTTCGGAGGTCATCGCATGGATGTCTTCCAGCGACAGGGCAGATTTTTCTAACGCTATCTCTTCGGCCTGTTGGCGCAACTCGCTTGCCTGATTGCTTATGTTTTGTCTGCTGGTCATAGTTGACATTCATTCGTCCTAAATGTCAGCTGTTCTTTCAACGGCTCTGCGGTGGCAATGTCTCTGTGTGAATGACAAGGTCCCCCGTGAATCTCTGTTGCACAATCACCTGCCGTAAATCAACAGCCAGTTTTTGGTGATGGCCGTGCCAGGTCCTTTCTCTTTCTATATAACCGAAAAAAGGTAATAAAAAAATATCAATAAACCCTATTGGTTCAGAGGGCATCGGTGAGGTTACCAATTCGAATCTCAACCAATTTGGAATGTGTCTCGACTTCACACTCCTACTATTCGCCCGCACTTGAGCCGCAACTCCCCGTAATCCGTTTTTCCAAAAGGTTCGCGCAGAACACCCTGTCAGGAATAGTGTTTACTTGCAGGTTTGCTTAAATGGTTGAGGTTGCCAGTATCATCCTCTTGAAATTTCTTCTGCAAAAAACAACTCTGAAGAAGAAGGAATTTTCTAAAAAAGACACTCATGAGTTGCTATTGACCTCGTTGCTGAATGACTGCTGGTTGGTCCAATGCCAGGTTGTTGGTTTCAGCGTGAAAATAATTGCGAAAGCTGTCGGGAAAAAGTAGTTTTGATGCATAGGATCGGATGGTTCTTCGTTAGGAAAGGGCCTTTTTTAGGAAGCTCGGAGCAAGCGATTGCTTATCACCTCACCAGTTCAAGAACGGCCGCCTCCGCCGCCACCCGAACCGCCGCTGCCACCGCCATTATCGTTAGCGCCGCCGCTGTCGCCTTTGCCGTCGCCCATGCCGGATTTTTCTCCGCTGCCAGCGCCGCCAAGTCCCTGCAATTGGCCGGCATGCACCCCTTTATCAATGGCTGAGCCGAAGTGTTTGGCGACACTTTCGAGATCGCCGCTTTTCCCCGAGAGACTTTGGCGCAGGGAGCGTATACCGTCGCTGTCGTAATTGTTGTTAAGGGCGCTCTGCAGCACATCGCAGGTCGTTGCCGAGGAGATGCTGCGGCGGACCATTTCTCGGGCGGTGAGCAGGATTTCCGTTGTTAGCTTTTGCGCCTCATTTTTTTCAGAACCACTGCTTTTAGCCTTCATGGCATCGGTCAAGCGGAGGGCATGCTCTTCGCTCAGTCCGGCAGCCAGACAATCCGCATAGGTGGAGGCAAGTGAAGCGGTCTTATCTCCCGGCAATTCCGCGGCAAGTTTTTCCGCATACTGCAGGCGGTTTTTCACCCTCTCGGCCGCTGCGACAATAGCATCGGGCGGGACCTTTTTGGCAATGCCTTCGTGGATTTTACTACGTACCGCCTGACCTGTGATACCGTGTTGCTGCTCGCCCAGGAAAAGGTCACCGGTTCGCCGTAGCTGTTCCTCGGTAAACCTTGCTCGAACAAGAGCGGCCATAAGCTCCTGGGCCTCGGTTTCCGCTATACCGCCACGCACAAATTGCCGTGTGATCTGGCGGTGCTGTTCCTGTACGGCCGGCGGCGTCTGCCCTTCCTCGGCGTTTACACCACTTGCTGTTAGTATGGCAAGCAGCAGGATAATTCGTTTCATATTTCTTTTCCCCCAGTTCTTTTTCCAGGTGTTTATATGGAGCGGTTTGCGCAGAGGTATCATGGTTGATAAATACAGTTGCGTGTTCCGAAATCGTCTTGGTCGCTATAGCGGCAATCGGGGACATAGGGGCTGCCGTCGACGCGATAAAAGTAGTGAAATCCCTGGTCGGCGAGGAGCCTTGTTTCCCAGAGGTCATCCCTGGTTTTCGTTGTCGGATGTAGCTGAAAGCTGTCGGCCGAGGAGGCAAACAGCACTTCGCTTGCCTCCGGAAGGTCAAGATACAGTCTTAATCCGCCCGCCTGTCGTGTGAAAAAATGGCTGGGGCCGCATCCTCCGAGAAAAAGGAGGAGAAGCATACTAAGAAAGCGGATCATCGCCGCCTCCGACAATAATGACGGAATTTTCTCCGCCGAAGTCGTCATGTTCCCGGGCGGCGATTGTCGGATCGACCATTCTGGCGCCTTCTTCCACAAGATAGCTGTAGCGATGTTCTCCCGGCGGGACCTTGAGGCTGAGCGACCAATAGCCGCTGTTGCCGATTTTTTCCATGGGTACCGGATTCCAGTCGGTGAAGGTGCCGACGATCTTGGCCTGATTTGCCTGGGGCAAATAGAGGACAAAGCGTTGTTCGGTCTGTAACACCGGCCCCGGTTGCTGCGGCATCAGCAAAAATCCTAATCCCATAAGGAGCATGGCGGTGGCGAATCCCGCCATGGGCTGCCACCAGGCATGCCATGGAGTTTTCCAGGAAAAGACGCGGTGTTTTTTCAATTCCACCTGGATGGATGCCGGCATCCGGGCGGGGACAAGGCGCAGTAATTTTTCCTGTTCAAGAAGCGCCATCGTTTCCTCTGTAAAAGGTTTACTTGAGTGGACGGTTTCGACAAAAACGATCTTATCATCAAGGTCCATTTCATCGTCGATGAAGAGAGAGATCAGAGAGTCATCCATGGTTGTTCTCCAATAACAGTTTTCTTAATTTTTGCCGTGCTCGGTGCACCTTTACCTTGATGACGGAAACACTGCACTGCCTGATATCGGCAATTTCCTGGTAAGAGAGGTCGCTGCTGACAACGAGGGCGAGAATGTCGCGCTCGTCGTCGTCGAGCCGGTTCATGGCCGCAAGAATGTGTGCCGAGTTTTCCTTGGCGATATAGTTTTCTTCCTGACCGGGGACTGCTGCCAGGCTGTTCTCTTCTTCGGCAACAAAGCGCTTGTTGAAACGCAGGTGATCATAAAAAAGATTTCGGCCCATGGTGAAGAGGAGCGCCGGGCTGTATTCGCTGTTGCGATAGCGTTCCAGGTAACGGGTAAAGGTCTCCTGCGAAAGATCGGCGGCCAAATGGATATTACCGGACTTGCGGAGAAGATACCCGAAGAGTTTGTCTCCGTTATCGATATAGAATTGTCGAAATCTGTTCATTCTAGAGACATAACGCTTTATCTCGGCAAAGGTTACACAGTTTCATAAAAAAATGGTCATGGAGGAGTTTTTATTAAAAACGGTGCACTCTTTCATCTTTTTGCAAAAAAAGCTGTAACCTTTTTCCGCTCGGGGCGTTGTAGAGACAGTAACATCATTTTCCTGATCAAGATGTATGGCAGCCGGGTTGGCCGGTTGCCGGTCGGGATAACACTCCCAAGGAGAGATAACATGTCTTTAAAGAGCAATGTCAGCAAATTGATGATCACCTGCACCACAGTTCTTTTTCTTGCATCACCGGTATTTGCCGGTACTAGCACCGTCGGTACGGGCGCCGATGACGGCGTATCGCCACTGGATGTATCCATCAAGAACCTGCTTCTTGCCGGCAAGGGCAAGGGTAAGGGCTATGGGCCTGGCGACGGCACCGGCAACGGTGGCTCCGGTCCGAAGGACGGCACTGGTAATGGCTCGGGAGATTGTACCACCGCGATTTTTCCCGTTGATGCCGAACGGGCTGTCGCCCGCGGTGGAAATGGCAATGGCGGCAATGGTCCGGGAGACGGCACCGGTAATGGTGGTGATGGGCCGAAAGACGGCACCGGTAATGGTCCGGGTACGGGAGAGTGCACTGCTGCGGTTGCCACCATTGATTTCAGTCGTGTCCTCGCTCGTGGTGGAAACGGCAATGGTCCCGGAGGCGGTGCAGGTAATGGCGGAAAAGGCCCGGGAGACGATACCGGTAATGGACCCGGCACAGGTACCTGTAGAGCTTCCTGATCATGCAAGAATCTTGCGCAGACCGGAATCCCCGGCTGCGCAAGATATAAGCATCGGCCGAATTGCCCCTCGTTTATCCCTTGTCGGCAATCGGCAAAAAATGGTCCGTTGCCTGTCAGCCGTCCAAGATTTTCCGAACATTGTTTGCAAGGTCGTTGCCGGAAAATGGTTTTTGCATTAAATGCACACCTTCTTCCAGGACTCCATGATGAGCAATAACATTAGCGGTATAACCGAACATGAACAAACAGTGGAGTTCTGGAAAGAGAGCCGATAAAAACTCCGCCAGGGCCCGACCGTTCATATCTGAGCTCGGTCGGAAAATGTGTATATCAAAGCTCGATTCTACATCTCTCTGAAAGATGCTTTTGGCAGAAACTGAAATCGTGGCAAGAAAAACTGTTAAGGTTTCCACTTCCAAGGTACTATTTTCGAGCATATTCAAAAGTTTGAGGTGTCTACTGTTCAGGGAAATACTATTAGTTTCAAATACCTAACAACAGAACAGGAAGTTCAGATTAGAGCTTATCCATGAGAGGGTAGGATCGGCCAACAACAGAGATTTGCTCAGAAATGGAGTAACTGCAAAGAAGAACTTCCAAAGATCATCTTTGGCTGAAGATGGTCATGGATTATACGTAAAAAATGCGATCTGAGACTATGATAGGATAAGCTCATCCTCGCCCATTTTTCTCACAAGAAGAAAAATGGCAGCAATTCGCAGATCAAAAACATTCTGTCCTCAGATGTATCCGTTCAGTTCAGAATGGTCTATGCTTTGTGCTCGTTTGTCACATTGCAAAACATAACCAATAGCTATCGGCTATTTACAAGATCTCTCAGTATCCCCGAAGGCTTGAAGGTGACAACGCGCCTTGAGTCGAGAGTCAACTCGTCGCCTGTCTGCGGGTTCCGACCACGACGCTCGCCCTTGTCTCGCACGTTGAACTTACCGAACCCACTGAGCAGAAGATCCGAACCGCTGATGAGCGAGTTCTTCGACAACCGCAAGAATGCTTCGACGGCATCAATAGCTTGCTGCTTGGTCATATTTTCGTGATGTTGGTAAACCTTTTGGACGAGATCGGCTTTGGTCAGTGTCATGGCGGCTTCCTCTGAATAATAAGTCTATTGTTGCAACTACCCTCCCGACAATCATATAGAGTATTTCGCCCAAAAGATAAAGAAAATCGTGTAGTAGCAGGGTCACTCAGTACCTTTTCGAAAACCGTCAGGTTGGTTGTTGTTTGGATGGCAACTCGGGCGTTATGAGTCGCAGACAATGATCTCGTCCGCATTCAGGCCTGAACAGGCGGACACCGAATGGGGTCTATTACGTAACGCAACCCTCACTGGATCTGGCAGCGCAACCAAGGTTGGTTTCCCACCTAAAAAATGAAAAAGCCTTTTTAAAAGAACTGATCCACCTCTGTTTTGCCCAATTTTATTTTTTTCTAAAGGAGCAAGGGATTAAATAGGGTTCATACTTATAGTGATGAGTGCACGTAAAAATTTATCCAAGAGGTAAAACCATGGTAGCACTATTACACAAGGGCGAAAACGTTAGGCACAACAAGAGGGCGGAATGGGGCGTTGGAAAAATTATTGCAATAGATAACTGCGGGACAATTAAGGTGGTGTTTGAAGGAGATAAGGAAGTGTCAATTGCAAAAGGCGCCAACTATCTTACCAAAGACAAAGAAGATGATTGTGGTGACAAGAAAACAGCTCCAAGAAAAAAAGTTTAACACCACCCCAGACAAGCAGGTTGGACTTGTGCACCATTGCAGAAGATGGGTATCATCTTTTTCAATGGCGCGACGTAACCACTAAAAAAATAACGGAAGGGAAAAACTCTTGAAAACGATAGCATTCAATGGCAGTCCCAACGCAAAAGGCAACACCTACCACGCCTTACAGATGGTAGTCGACGAACTAGAAAAGGAAGGGATAGAATGCGAAATCCTCCATGTCGGTAACAAAGCCATCCGCGGCTGTCTGGCCTGCGGCCAATGTGCAAAGAAAAAAAATGAGCAGTGCGTACAGACCGAGGATGAGGTCAACGGCTATATTCAAAAAATGAAGGAGGCTGACGGCATTCTCATAGGCTCCCCGGTACACTTCTCGGCCATCGGAGGAACGATGAAGTCATTTCTTGACCGGGCCTTTTACGTCACAGGCGTCAATAATGCCATGCTGCGCCACAAGGTCGGCGCGTCGGTGGTTGCTGTACGACGTTCCGGCGGTCTGCCGACATTTAATCAACTCAACAATTTTTTATGCTATGCTGAAATGCTGCTTCCGGCCTCTAACTACTGGAACGTCATTCACGGCACCCGTCCGGGTGAAGCAACGCAAGATGAAGAGGGCAAACAAATCATGCGGACCCTCGGCAGAAACATGGCTTGGCTGATGAAGCTCGTGGAACACGGCAAAAAGACCATCGCTCCTCCGGAAAAAGAGAATAAAATTTATATGAATTTTATTCGCTGAGGCGATGTAAATAGCCCATGCCGACCACAAGAATATCTTAGTGTTTTTGCCCATCCGGCGTATAAACGATCACAGTTGAACGCCGCACTTCGCGGCGCAATTGAGGGCCTGGTCGGGGTGACCGTCCACGACCTGTATGCCGAATATCCGGATTTTTGATCTACGTCTCAAAAGAAGCGAAGTGATAAATATCTGCTTCTTACGGTAGCTCTAAAAAATTGGCTCTTGCCGGAACCGCTCCAATTTCGACTTCCAACGGACTTGGTTCTCTCTGATCTTGCAAGCTTTGTCCTGGCAATCCTCGGCCTGTGAACATACCTCAAATTTTAGCTTCCTGAGAGGGTAGGATTAGCTATAATCTGAAAATTGTTCAGAAATGGAGCAACTGCAAAGTAGAGCTTTCCAAAAAATATCTCTTAAAACTGTAACAGAGCTCGAGCGTGATGTGTCTACTGTTCTTTGGAACTTGTGCTAGCCCAGATTCAAAGCAAGAAAATTTGAATTTGGCAGATGAGCTTATCCATGAATGTTTAGTATACAACTGTCCGAACAAGTTTAGACTTGAAAACGAAATGTGTCAGATCGGTTGTGGATTTGTGCACTTAAATCGCACCAGATTTCGCCAGCTCGCCAGCATTCACACTCTTTTGTAGGCCCGGCCCAACCATTTCGGGGCAGGGGCGATAAATATCCGGCTCCATCTCCCCCGCCCCTTGCCGCCCATGTGGATGAGGATC
>CAYSON010000121.1:0-506 GCA_964432635.1 uncultured Desulfopila sp. | reverse complement strand
GGCGTTGCCGATGTTGACCAGCAGCAGGGTCAGGATCATCAGGGGGAAGGGGGCAACCTGGAAGATCTGCCCGGGGATGGCGGGAAAGGCGTCTTGAAAGTAGATGCCGAGCAGCTGCAGGGTGCCGAAGAGATAGGCACCGATAACTACCCGCAGCGGCTTCCAGCCTCCGAAGATAACCAGGGCAAGCGCAATCCAGCCGATACCCTCGCACCCTTGGGGTTGGCCCCAGCCCGGTTTGATCGCCAGGGAGAAGGACCCCCCGGCCAGGCCGACCAAAAGCCCGCCGGTGATGACTGCCAAAAACCGCACCCGGGTGGGATTTATGCCACGGGCCCAGCAGGCCTCAGGGTTTTCCCCGGCGCAGCGCAGCAGCAGGCCGTAGCGGCTACGGTAGAGAAAGAGCAGGCAGCCGGGAACGGCGATTAAGCTGAGGTAGACCACTGGGGAGTGGGAGAACAGCACCTGACCGAAAAAAGGCAGGTCGGAGAGGCCGGGCAGAGGCA
>CAYSON010000120.1:0-8508 GCA_964432635.1 uncultured Desulfopila sp. | reverse complement strand
CCTCGGCGGCATGAGCGGAGCCCAGCCCAAGGCCGCCAAGATCGCCGGTTTGGTGTCGATCGTCGCCGAGGTCGACCACTCGCGCATCAAAACCCGCTACGACCAGGGCTGGGTCGACACGGTAACAGGGGATCTCGCCGAGGCGGTGCGACTGGTCGAGGAGGCCAGGGCAACTCGCCGGGCCCTTTCCATCGCCTACCACGGCAATGTCGTCGAACTCATCGAATATCTCGCCGACCGAAAGGTCAAGGTCGACCTGCTCTCCGACCAAACTTCCTGCCATGTGGTCTACGACGGCGGCTACTGTCCCCAGGGGGTCAGCTTCGCGGAGCGCACCCGGGTACTTGCCGATGACCGGCAGCGCTTTCACGAGTTGGTCGACGCCAGCCTGAAAAGGCACTTCGCGGCGATCAAGCGCATCACCGCCCAGGGCACCTATTTCTTTGATTACGGCAACGCCTTTCTCAAGGCGGTGTTCGACGCCGGGGTTGGTGAGGTGGCAAAGAACGGCGTCGACGCCAAGGACGGCTTTATCTTCCCCTCCTATTTTGAGGATATCATGGGGCCGATCTTCGATTACGGCTACGGCCCCTTTCGCTGGGTGTGCCTGAGCGGCAAGGAGGAAGATCTGCAGCGCACCGACCAGGCAGCGCTTTCCTGCATCGATCCGGAACGGCGCTGCGAAGACCGCGACAACTATCTGTGGATCAGAGATGCCGAAAAAAACAGGCTGGTGGTCGGCAGCCAGGCGCGCATCCTCTACCAGGACGCCGCCGGCCGCATCGCCATCGGTCTCAAGTTCAACGAAATGGTGCGCAACGGCGAGGTCGGCCCGATCATGCTCGGCCGCGACCACCACGACACCGGCGGCACTGACTCACCCTTCCGTGAGACCGCCAACATCCGCGACGGCTCCAACGTCTGCGCCGACATGGCCACCCACTGCTTTGCCGGCAACGCCGCCCGCGGCATGTCGCTGGTGGCGCTGCATAACGGCGGCGGCACCGGCATCGGCAAGGCCATCAACGGCGGCTTCGGCCTGGTCCTCGACGGCAGCCTGCGGGTTGACGAGATCATCAGAAAGGCGATGAGTTGGGATGTCATGGGCGGGGTGGCCCGCCGCAACTGGGCCCGCAACGCCAATGCGGTCGAGGTGGCGGCCGAGTACAACCGCGACAACGGCCGCGGCGACCAGATCACCCTGCCCTTTATCGCCGACGAAAAGGCGGTGTCAGGCGCCGTCGCTACACTCTTTGCGGGCAGGCCGTGACCGGCCAGGGAGGGATTGATGATTCGCAAGCTCCTCGTTAACGCCGCCATTTACACCCCGATCGACGCCGGGCGGCCGACCGCCGGCGCCGCAATGCAGCGGCTCCAGCATCTCCCCCTGGGGGCGATGCTCATTGAAAACGGCAAAATCGCCCAACTAGGCCCACACGAGCAGATTCTCGCCGAGGCAGGGAAACTGACGAACGATCAAGTGATCGATGCCGACGGCGCCTGTGTCATCCCCGGTTTCGTCGACCCCCACACCCATCTCTGCTTCGTCACCCCGCGCGAGGAAGAATTCAGCCAACGCCTGGCCGGGGCCGCCTATCTCGATATTCTCCGCCAGGGCGGTGGCATCCTCCACTCGGTGGCGGCGGTGCGCGCCTGCCCCGAGGAAGAACTCTACCAGCTCACCCGCAAACGCGCCCTGGCGGCGCTGGCGCTGGGCACCACCACGGTGGAGATCAAGAGCGGCTATGGCCTCGACACCGCAAGTGAGCTGAAGATGCTGCGGGTCATTGCGCGGGTCGGCCGCACCACACCACTTGACGTCGTCGCCACCTTTCTCGGGGCTCATGCGGTGCCGTCCGAATACAAGGATCTGCCCGACGCCTATATCGAGTTGATGATCAGCGAAGTGCTGCCGCAGGTGGCTAAAGCAGATCTCGCCCGGCAGTGCGACATCTTCTGCGAGAAAGGAGTCTTTTCCATACAGCAGGGACGAAGGTTGCTCAAGGCCGCCAAGGCTCTCGGCTTTGCCGTGAAAATCCACGCCGACGAGGTTCACGACCTGGGCGGGGCAGGGCTGGCCGCCGAGCTCTCGGCGCTCTCCGCCGACCACTTGCTCGCCGCCGGCGACCACGGCATACAGGGTCTGGCCGCCAAGGGAGTAGTGGCCACCCTGCTGCCGGCCACCGCCTACAGCCTGCGCAAGCCCTATGCCCGGGCACGAGAAATGATCAACCGTGGCGTCGCTGTCGCCCTTGCCAGCGACTGCAACCCCGGGTCGAGTTACACCGAGTCGATGCCCTTTGTCATCGGCCTGGCCGTTTTGCAGATGGGGCTGTCGCCGGCCGAGGCCCTGACCGCAGCTACCCTGAACGGCGCCTATGCCCTGGGCATGGCCGAGCGCGTCGGCAGCCTGACGCCCGGTAAAAATGCCGACTTCCTCATCCTCGACGGCAAATCCCCGGCGATCCTCGCCTTTCACGCCGGAATCGCCCCACTGACTGCCGTCTACAAGCGCGGCGAGTGGGTTGCCGCCACCTCCAGATAAGCGATACGAGCCATGAAAAAAATCGTCGAATGCGTCCCCAATTTCTCGGAAGGCCAAGAGCAACGAATCATCGACCTGATCGCCGAGGCCATCCGCGCCACCCCCGGCTGCACCCTGCTTGATGTCGACCCCGGCCGCTCCACTCACCGCACCGTCTACACCTTTGTCGGCGACCCGCAGGCGGTGGTCGAGGGGGCCCTGGCGGCGGCGCGAGTTGCTTTTGCCCATATCGATATGCGCCAACACAAAGGCGAGCATCCGCGTATGGGGGTGCTTGACGTCTGCCCCTTCGTGCCGGTGTCCGAAGTGACCATGGCCGACTGCGTCGCCTGCGCCCTGGAATTCGGCCGGCGCCTTGCTGAAGAATTGCAGGTGCCGGTCTACCTCTACGAGGAGGCGGCGAAAAACGATTATCGCAAGAAGCTCGCTGACATCCGCGACGGCGAGTACGAGGGGCTGGCCAAGAAACTTGCCGATCCACGCTGGCAGCCGGATTTCGGCCCGACGAGCTTCATCCCCTCCTGGGGGGCAACGGCCACCGGAGCACGGATGTTCCTCGTCGCCTACAACGTCAACGTCCTCGGCACCCCCAACCAGGCGCACCGCATCGCCCTCAACCTGCGCGAAACCGGGCGCGGCGAAGGAGCGCCGGGGCGGCTGCCGGCAGTCCAGGGCATGGGCTGGTATGTCGACGAGTACCGCCTGGCCCAGGTCTCCGTCAACCTCACCGACTATCGCATCACCCCGATCCACGTGCTTTTCGAGGAGGTGAAGAAGGAGGCGGCCCTGCTCGGTATCAGCGTCGTCGGCTCGGAGATCGTCGGCCTGGTACCCAAGGAGGCCCTGCTAGCCGCCGCCGACCACTATATTGCCGAGGAGAAGATCTTCCTCTACGAAGAGCACCAGAAGATTCGCCTGGCCGTAGAGCGTCTCGGCCTCTCGGCCATCAGCCCCTTCGTCCCGGAAAGGCGAATCATCGAGTACTT
This sequence comes from uncultured Desulfopila sp., assembly GCA_964432635.1. Lineage (GTDB taxonomy): Bacteria > Desulfobacterota > Desulfobulbia > Desulfobulbales > Desulfocapsaceae > Desulforhopalus_A. The sequence goes on along the minus strand of CAYSON010000120.1, from coordinate 4,977 downwards.
GGTGGCCGAGTCGCCCGACGAGCCCCTGGCCTCGCTTTCGGTGAGAAGCTTCATCGAGGCGGTGGCCGCTCGCAGTTCCGCCCCCGGCGGCGGCTCGGTCTCGGCCCTGCTGGCCGGGGTCGGGGTAGCACTGGCAGCGATGGTCGCCAAACTCACCTACGGGGTGCGCAAGTTTGAGGCGGTCGGCCCGGAGATGGAGAGCATCATCCCCCTGCTCGGCGAGCTGCAACAGCAGCTCATTCCCCTGATCGACCGCGACACCAACGCCTTCAACGACTATATGACGGCGCTGAAGCTGCCCAAGGAGAGCGACGAGGAGAAAGGCCTGCGGCGCGCGGCCATGGAGGAGGGCTTAAAAACAGCGGCCATCGTGCCCCTGACCACCATGCGCATTGGCGACCAGGCTTGGGAGGCCCTGACTGCAGCGGCAAAATACGCCAACCTCGCCTCGGCCTCCGATATCCAGGTGGGGGCGAGGTCGCTGGAGACCGGTATCTGGGGGGCCTGGCAGAATGTGCTCATCAACCTGCGCGGCATCGGCGACACGGAATTCACCGAGGCCACGCGCGACGAGGCCGACCTCCTCGCCACCAGGGCGGCGCAAAGGTGCACCGAGATACTTACCATCCTCGAAGAACGATGGAAGAGGGGCTAAAACGTTTCCTGCAGCGCTGGTGAAGGATAGTGAAGGACGATCGGATATTTTCGGTAGTAATTATCGTGCAATATTATGTTTTTTAAGTTCCTGCATGGAGAGTGCTCGATCCTTGGGCGTTCAGGAATATTGTAAACTTGCAGGTTTGCTTAAATGGTTAAGATTGGCAAGTGGCATCTCTTCCCTTGGTTAATGAGGGTGGATTGGTTGGATATATAGGGGAGGGTAAGGAAGATTCATCGAAAGAAAAATGTCAGTGCAGCCAGTTACATTGCAGCCTTTATCTACAAAACAAAGGGACTGCAATGGACCCAAGCGACAAAGCGGAAGTATATCGGGGAAAAATGGTGATAAATGCGAAATCTTCGATGGAGAAGGTCTTGTTTTGCTGTGCCTATTGCCGATTTCTCGGTTGAAGTCGAAATTATTGTAAAACTTGTCTTGAAAGGGTAGCATTAAAGCAGCGGTTCAGATTGTCTTGCGTTTGAAAGGGCTTTTTTCAGGAAGCCCGAAGAAAGCGATTGCTTATCACCTCAAAACCTTGCCTATCACCGACCCTGATTGCATAAATCCCTAATTTATGATAAAAATTGAAGTCGATTCCTGTTATATATTTTGAAGGGCAGATTAAGAGAAAACCTATAATGTCCGGTAACTGGAAACTCAATAAAACACCAAACGAAACGATAGTATTTCTGGAGGAAATAAAGCCATTGTTAGCCGGAGTCGACGATGTCGAAATTCTGGTTTGTCCGACGTTTACGTCTTTGAACGTGGCGACGTACTTGACCAAGAAGACCAATATCAAAATTGGTGCTCAAAATCTGTACTGGGAAAAGAGCGGAGCGTTCACCGGCGAAGTTTCCGGAGATATGATTAAAGAACTGGCTGTGAATACGTCGTTATCGGTCACTCGGAGCGCCGCCAATATTTTGGTGAAACTGATCAGACCGTTAACAGAAGAATTTTTGCTGCGTTTGCTGCCGGATATGTTCCTATCGTGTGTGTCGGTGAAACCTTGTAAGAACGTGAAGCGGGGAAAATAGAAGAAGTTATCGGTCGCCAAGTTCGTGACGGATTGAAAGGCTTAACTGCGGATAAGCATAGCAAGATTGTTATTGCGTATGAACCGGCGTGGGCGATCTGGACGGGTATAAATGCAACGTCCCAACAAGCGAATTAAGTCAATGTCTTTATTCGGAAACTCCTTAAGGAAATTTTTGGAGCGTCTGCGGCAGAGACGATTCGTATTCAATACGGTGGATCGGTTAAACCGGAAAATGTAAAAGAGCTTATGGCTCAGTCGGATATCGACGGAGCTTTAGTTGGCGGAGCAGCGCTCAAAGCTGATTCGTTTGTGAAGCTGGTAAAATTTAAAGGTTAATTTCGGATACCAGAGCCCAGTCGTTGTACTGGGCGTTATTACTAAACAGGAGGCGTCGAGCATGGTTAGCTACAAAGATTTAGGACTAGTTAATACAAAGGAAATGTTTGCAAAGGCAGTTAAAGGAGGATACGCTATTCCGGCCTACAATTTCAATAATTTGGAACAAATGCAGGCGATTATTCAAGCTTGTGTCGAAACCAAATCTCCGGTCATCCTGCAAGTATCGAGCGGTGCACGTAAATACGCTAATCAAACCTTGCTACGCTATATGGCTCAAGGTGCGGTTGCCTATGCCAAAGAGTTGGGTGCAGAGATTCCAATCGTATTGCATTTGGATCATGGCGATACATTTGAACTGTGCAAGGACTGTATTGATTCTGGTTTTTCTTCAGTCATGATCGACGGCTCTCATCATTCATATGAAGATAACGTTGCCTTGACCAAAAAAGTTGTGGAATATGCCCACAAGCATGACGTTACCGTTGAAGGCGAACTCGGCGTATTGGCCGGCGTGGAAGACGAAGTATCTGCCGAACATCACACGTATACCCAACCTGATGAAGTTGAAGACTTTGTTAAGAAAACGGGGGTAGACAGTTTAGCGATTTCGATCGGGACGTCCCATGGTGCATTCAAGTTCAAGCCAGGCACAAATCCACAAATCAGATTGGATATTTTAGCGGAAATCGAAAAACGCATTCTTGGTTTTCCGATTGTGCTGCATGGTTCTTCATCGGTACCCGCAGACCAAGTCGCGATGATCAATAAGTTTGGCGGTAAAATGGCTGATGCGATCGGTATTCCGGAAGAGCAACTCCGTGCTGCAGCCAAGTCTGCGGTGTGTAAGATCAATATTGACTCTGATGGTCGTTTGGCGATGACTGCGGCGATTCGTAAAGTATTTGCCGAAAAGCCAGCTGAATTTGATCCACGTAAATATCTTGGCCCGGCCCGCGATGCGTTGAAAGAATTATATAAGCACAAAAATCTCAGCGTTCTTGGTTCTGCAGGCAAAGCTTAAAAAAGGAGAGCATGACCATGGCTAAATATCTTTCCAAAACTACAGAATGATTTCGCATTCTTTTATTTAATCATTAGAATACATAAAAAAACCGTTGCATCCTAACCATCTCGAAGCTTTATGAGCGGGAAACACAGATTGATTTTTCAAGGGTTCGCCCAACTGTGCCTTCCTGCAAGCAAATTCCCCAGTACATAACCACCACATCCAGAGCCCGACGCAGAGGATCTTCTATGCCAGAGAAAAAGGTTGTCACGCAAAAGCAGGAAACAGACCAGACCATCGAGCAGATGCAAAGCCTCGGCACACTGGTCGACGACATCCACCGCCACATTGTTTCCACGCTGGGCAATGAGGTCTACGGACACAACAAGTTCGACTATTTCAATGGGCTGGCCTACAGTATCCGCGATCGGCTTATCAGAATGTGGCTCAACACCCAGCGCAACTATTACGATAGCATGACCAAACGGGTTTACTACCTGTCACTCGAATTCCTGCCCGGCAGATTCCTGATGAACTACCTCACCAACATGCGCATGGACCAAGGCTGCCGGGAAGTCCTTGAGGAACAGGGTCTCGCTCTCGAGGACCTGGAAGAGGTTGAATGGGACGCCGGCCTCGGCAATGGTGGCCTCGGGCGGCTCGCCTCATGCTATCTTGACTCCATGGCGAGCCTGAGAATCCCCGGATATGGCTATGGCATTCTCTACGACTATGGCATCTTCTATCAGAACATCGTCAACGGTTGCCAGGAAGAAAGCTGTGACAACTGGCGGAGACAGGGCAGTCCCTGGGAGATCGTCAGACGGGAACATCTCTACGAAATCAATTTGTACGGCCGCAGCGAGGCGTACCACGACGACGACGGCAATCTGCGCTACCGCTGGGTGGATACCGAAAACATCATGGCCATCCCCAACGACATCCTCATTCCCGGTTATGGCGGCGACCATGTCACCAACATGCGACTCTGGGCGGCACAGTCGAGCCGCGACTTCAACCTCGGCATCTTCAATCGGGGTGACTACTCAGGGGCCATGCAGGACAAGGTGATGAGCGAAAACATCACCAAGGTGCTCTACCCCAGCGACAAGGAGATGGCTGGCAAGGAGCTGCGCTTGAAACAACAGTATTTTCTTGTTGCTGCGACCTTCCAGGACATCTTGCGGCGGTACCGGAAACAGCACGGCTCGATGCTCGACTTTGCCGACCACGTGGCGGTTCAGCTCAATGATACCCACCCTTCCATTGCCATCGCGGAACTCATGCGAATCCTTTTGGACATTGATGGGCTTTCCTGGGACAGGGCTTGGAACATTTGCACAAGGACCTTTGCCTACACCAACCACACCGTGCTTCCTGAGGCCCTTGAAACCTGGGCTGTCGAGCTTATCGGACGGTTATTGCCAAGGCATCTTGAAATCATCTATGAAATCAACCACCTTTTTCTGCAAGAAGTTGCATCCAAATATCCAGGAGACGAAGACCGCTTGGGCAGGATGTCGATTATCCAAGAGGGGCATGAACGTCGGGTGCGCATGGCCCATCTCGCCATTGTCGGGAGCCATTCAGTCAATGGTGTAGCCGCCCTCCATTCCGACATCCTCAAAGCAAGCCTGTTTGCCTACTTCCATCAGTTTTACCCGGGCAAACTCAGGAACATCACCAACGGGGTGACGCCTCGCCGTTGGCTCCTGCAGGCCAACCCAGCGCTTTCGAAACTGATCACCGAGGCTATCGGGCCGGAATGGATTTGCGATCTGGACCGGCTCAAAGGACTTATTCCCCTAGCCGAGGATCCGCTGTTCCGCCAGAAGTTTGCCGAAGCCAAGATGGAGAACAAGAAACGCCTGGCCCGTTACGTCCTGCGCAGAATAGGCATTGGAATCAACCCGCGAACCCTGTTTGACT
>CAYSON010000119.1:0-8572 GCA_964432635.1 uncultured Desulfopila sp. | reverse complement strand
CTTCCCCAGCGTTACCCGCTGCAATCGACCCGGTGCACCGGTGGCAATGCCAAGCGCCTGGGCGACCACCGCTTCCTCAACCCCCAGGGTCTTGGCCAATCCGCAGACGACCATGAGGTTATCAAGGTTGTAGCGACCGACCAGGGGACTTTCCAAAAGCATGGTGCCGGAGTCGGTGGCCAGCTGTAATCTGGTGCGATCAAGACATGTCTCATGGGAAAGCAGACGCAGCTCAGCCGTCTCCTCTTCGCCCCAGGTGATGAGTTTGACCCCTCTTTCACGGCAGATCCGATACAGTGTCGCCAGCCAGGGGCGATCCTCCGACGCAGACCTCAGCGCCGGTAAAACAGCGCAGCCATCACCCCGCAGGTAGGTGGAAAAGAGTTTGGCCTTGGCCAGAAAATAGCTCTCCATGTCGGAATGGTAGTCAAGGTGATCGCGAGTCAGATTGGTAAAGGCGCAGGCGGAAAAGGCCAGGCCGCCGATTCGATATTGCTGCAGGGCATGGGACGACACCTCCATGACCACGTATTCAACCCCGCCATCGGCCATCTCGCGCAAGACCTTTTGCAGAGTGAAGGCCTCAGGAGTGGTAAAACGGGTGCCGAGAACCGTCTTTGACCCGTTATTCAAGGTGTAGCGATTATTGACGGTGCCGATGACCCCGACGCACGCGCCGCTGGCCAGAAGCACCGTCTCAAGGAGATAGGTGATGGTGGTCTTGCCGTTGGTACCGGTGACCCCGATCAACGTCATTTTCCCCGCCGGACGGTTAAAATAATTGGCGGCCAGGGCGGGGTAGGCGACACGGCTATCGGTAACCGCGATAACTACCGCGTCGAGACGCTGCAGCAGCTCTTCAGACCTTTTCCCCTCCTCGCAGACCACCGCCGCGCAACCCGCCGCCACCGCCTTCTCGATATAATCGTGACCATCACTGGCGACTCCCTTCTGGGCGACAAAGAGGCCACCGGGAGAGGGCAAACGCGAGTCGGTAACAATGGTGGTGATGGGCAGAGCAAGAGGGGCGACACGGCCCCCGGAAGAAACAAGACGATGCGAGACACCGTTGAGGAGGGTTTCGAGAAGGGGGTGGGATGTTGTCGAAACCATGGATGGATCTCCCAGCGTGGAACGGTTTGAAGGTTGGCACAACCGCCGGCGATCACTTACCGGAGGCTGCACGTTTGGCAAGAATCTCCGGGGTCACTTCCTCCTGTTTCTCGAGGATCAACACAACTTCTTTCACCCCGGTTAGGGCAGTACCGGCGGCAGGCTTCTGCGCGATGATTTTCCCGGTGCCACGAATGGCGAGGCGCAGCTGCACTCCCTGCAAGTGACGCAGCCCCTGACGCAGGCTTTGTCCGTGCAAATCGGGCATGATAGTCAAGCGCGGCCGCACCCTGGCCCGCTCCCCCTCATCCCGCCGAGCTTCATTTTGGTCACTTTTATCTTTCTGATAGTTGACATCCTCCCCCATCTCCGGCTCAACCACGTCGGCAACGGTTGTCGCCACCTGTTGCAAGATGGACAGACGTTCAACCTTTTCTTCAACCAACTGCTCAAGAAGGTACTCTTTTTTCCCGTTCTTGGCGCTCGGCCTCTGTGGATTCCGTTCAACCACCAGGAGCAGGTTGAGATCGCTCTCCCCGGCGGGAATGGCAACCAAGACCACTTCGAGAAGCTGCAGCTGCAAGGAACTATTGACAGTTTTCATGACCGGCAGTTCATCGTGAAAAAAGGCGGCTTTGCCGGCACCCATTCTCGCCATGCTGCGAAAAAGCTCCCCGACTTCGGCGGGAAGAGGGGATTCCATCACTACCGGTCGCCCTTTGCCCTCGTTCTTTTCCCGTGAACTTCCCTCCCCCGCCACAGTAGATCCCTTGCCGATAACATGGGGCCACACCGCTCTGCCTTCGTTGAGCATGGTCGCCCAGGCCGCGAGGATATTGAGGGGAGTGGCGCTTTCCGGGACCATCGCCAGGGAGGGATCCTGCGTCAGAGCGGTTCTGACCGCAGCCTCGGCCCCTTCTCCGGGCTGGTGAGTGGTATGGAAATCAGTGAACGGGTTATCGCTCAAGCGCAGCCGCTCCCAAAGACGAAGCTTGCTGCCGGCATCATTTCCAAGGGCGCGGACACTCCATGGTAGCCGCATGCCCTCTTCCTTACCGTCGTTGTGGAGCAGGGCGACGTCGCGGAGAAGGGTGCGAAACTTGGTCGGCAAGGGGATGGCCATAGCCAGACGGTTGGCCATTACCTCTTTGGAAAATTTGGCAAAAGTGTTGGGATCGAAGCTGGGAAGCTGACTGGAGGCGAGCACCTCCCCGCTTTTACCCTCGATCATGCAGGCCAAGGCAGATGTGACCGCACCCCTTTGAAAGACCTCGGCGAGAATGGTGTCAAGTATTTCCTGGAGCTTGACGTCAAGCGTCAGCACCAGATCAAGCGAGGAAAAGCGCTGATCCTGATCCTCCGAGGCACGTTTGCCGGCCGCCAGCACCTTGTCGTAATAGTGCTCCACACCCGCCAAGCCAATGCCGTTCTCGGCGTATCCGAGGACGTGTGCGGCCAGGGGACCGTTGGGATAAAACCGCTTTTCCTCCCTTTGCAGATAGATGCCTGGCAAGCGTTTGCTCTTGACGGCAATCTCCTGCTCCAGGCTGATATCCTCGGCCACCCAAACCCGCAGGGTGGTGCTTTCCAGATTGTGCTGCAGCTCCTTTTCATCGAGGGAGAGTATCGCTCCGAGAACCTGCACCGTCTGCGCCACCGACGTTATTTCCTGGGTCCGGGCATAGACCGAAACGCGATCGAGCGTTACCGCCAACTGCTTGAAATTTCTGTCGAAAATTGTCCCCCGAGGCAGAGCCGCCTCATCGACCAAGGCGGTCAGCGAGCTGACCTTGCCACGGATCATGGCGACAAGCCCAATTTCCTCCTCGAAAAACCAAAAGAACAGCCCGGCCGCCGCCACCAGACAGAGAACGAGCACTGACCGTCTCGCCCGTCGGCTGGTTTCAAGTCTGGGGCGAGACTGTCGGTTCATGGGGTTCGAGGAAAGCCTTGCCGCTCTCCTCCGCTAGTTGATACGCTCAATCTGACCGGGTGCAGCGGCATAGAGCGACAGTTTGTCGGCGGCCATGCGGCTGACCCGCTCCGGAGCATACATACCGGCCCGTTGCGCCAACAGGGAAATGTTGTTGTCCAGCAGCTGCTGTTGCTGGACCTCGGAGAGAGCAAGAGATTCGTCGAGGCTGTCACCTACCGAGCCGAGAAAGAGGGTGATCGCCACCACCAGCGGCAAGATCAGCACCATCCCCTTGCCCATGGCCCACCATAGTTCAGCGCCGCCGGGAAGGAATTTGCCGGACCATACTCGCGACGGTTGACGAACCCCGAACAAGGCCAAATCCGAAAGGGAAGAATACTGTGACATGCTGTGATATTTCATAACCCTCACCCCCCTACGTACGTTATCAACTCTGCCTCTCCGCAACCCTCAGCCTGGCACTGCGAGCCCGTGGGTTGAGCGCCGTCTCCTCAGTCGAGGCCACGACCGACTTCTTGGTAACCACCGCCAACCTCTGGTCGGCGATAAATTTTCTTTTAACGATTCGATCTTCCAGAGAATGAAAAGAAATCACGGCAAGTCTTCCCTCCGGCTTGAGAAAGGCGACACCGTCATCAATCGCCTTGGCGAGATTTTCCAGCTCCCCGTTCACCGCGATGCGCAAGGCCTGAAAGACCTTGGTGGCGACATGAATATGTTTGGGGTGAAAGCGTTTCGGAACCGCCCGCACCACCACCGCCACCAGCTGTTTAGTGGTGACGATCTCTTCCCGCTGTCGTGACTCGACAATGGCCGCGGCAATCGGCCGAGCTTGCCGTTCTTCCCCGTAATAGTAAAAGATATCGGCAAGTTCTTCTTCGCTACAGGTCGCCAGGATTTTGCCTGCCGTCAGAGGACGGCGATTGTCCATGCGCATATCAAGGGGTTCGTCGCGTTGAAAACTGAACCCCCGCCGGCCTTCCTGGTCGAGTTGCAGGGACGACACCCCGACATCAAGCAGCAGTCCATCAATCCGTTCAATCCCCAACTCTCCGAGACCTTCGACCAGTTCGGCAAAATTGCGCCGGACGATGGTCAGCCGCTCCCCATAGGGTTGCAAGCGCTCTCTGCTCCATCGCAGGGCCTCCTCGTCCCATTCAAAGGCGATGACCCTGCCGTCCGGTGCGGACTGTTCGAGGATGGCGGCAGTGTGGCCACCCAACCCCAGGGTACCGTCGACATAAACGCCGCCGGAGACCGGCCGAAGATACTGCAAACATTCATTGAGGAGAACCGAACGGTGTAAAGGGGCGGAGCCCTCGGCAACACTCACGAAATGATCCCCATCTTCGAGAGGCTGGCCACGTGGACACCGAAATTTTCACGGACGGTGGCGGTTTCCGCCGCCCAGGCATCGCGGTCCCAGATCTCCACCCAATCGAGCATGCCGGTCACCGTAATGTCCTTGCCCATCTGCAGATCGCCGCGGAGATCGGGAGGCAGAAGGATCCGGCCCTGTTTGTCGATCGGGCATTCCACAGCACCGCCAACCACCAGTCGAAAAAACCCGGAGATACCGTTTTCACCTCCCTGGGTGAGCAACCTGGTTTCCAGGGACTCCCATTCCGGCAGGGGATAAGCACGCAGGTGATTGACCCAGGGGGCGACCACCACCACCTCGTCCGAGCCTTTTTGGCGCAACACCTCGCGGAAGCGGCTGGGGAAATTGAGTCTCCCCTTGGCATCCAAGCTATGCTCCGATTTGCCTCGAAAACGGTTTGTCAGCACCATGGCCCCCGGCAGGACACCATCCCACCCCTCTCCACCACCATTAACCCACTTTGCACCACTATTCACCCCTTTTATAGCACCGCCAAAGGACTGTCAAGAGAAAAAATGTATTGGCTTCAAATGGATAGGCGCCTTTTGGGCAATAACGGCCAACCACTACAGAGCTGGTGCCATAACCATGATTACCACAACAAATTGTATAAAAGGCACAGAGCGGGTGGTTTCAGAAAGGTGGATTCGGACAATACCGGGGCTGGTTGACGAACCATCTCCGCAACAGCGTTGATGGCGGACAACTCCCGGTGATAGTGGAAAAAGCCTGGTGGGGAAAGGTGGGGGAGGGAAAAACAAAGGGGGGGAACCGGCAAGCCGATCCCCCCCGTTTAAACAACTTTTGGTGGCTGTTTACGACTGCAACATCCGTCGGTAATCGCCCTGACCAGCAAAGCTCTGTTCCGGCGCGGGAAAGGCGCCGCTATGCACTTCGCTTGCGTAGCGGGCGACCCCTTCTTTGATCAGCGGGGCCAGGTCGCAGTATTTCTTGACAAACTTCGGAATGAATTTCTCGAACATGCCGAGCAAGTCGTGGGTGACCAGCACCTGACCGTCGCACTGGGCCCCCGCACCGATACCAATGGTGGGAATGGCCACACTTTCGCTGATCACCTCGGCAAGACCGGCGGGGATACACTCAAGAACCACGGCAAAGGCGCCGGCCTCGGTCAATCCCTTGGCTTCGGCGAGCAGTCGCCTGGCATCTTCGAGTCCCTTGCCCTGCAGCTTGTAGCCACCAAGTTGCCCAGCGGTCTGTGGGGTGAGTCCAATGTGGGCCATCACCGGGACGCCGGCATCGACGAGAAAGCGCACCACCGGGCACACCCCAAGGCCACCCTCGAGCTTGACCGCGTCGCACCCCGCCTCTTTCATCAACCGCAGGGCGTTGCGCAAGGCGTCGTGGTCCCCACCCTGGTAGGAGCCAAAAGGCATGTCGCCAACGACAAAGGCCTCCGGGGCGCCGCGCCGCACCGCTTTGGCATGGTGCACCATCTCGTCCATGGTCACCGGCACGGTGGAGTCGTAACCGAGCATCACCATCCCCAGGGAATCGCCGACCAAGAGGAGATCGACCTCGGCGCAGGAGCAAAGTAATCGGGCCATGGAGGCGTCGTAGGCTGTGAGCATGGCGATCTTTTTCCCCTCGCTCTTCATCGACTTGAAGTCTGTAATGGTCTTTCGCATATACCTATCTCCCGGTTCAGGTTTTATCCTTGTCGCCGCCCTGCCACTCCTCGAACAGCGACTGCTGCACCATCGTCCGCCGCGGAGCCTTGCGACCGAAATGCTCATAGGCCCTGACGGTGGCCATGCGCCCGCGCGGTGTTCTCTGTAAAAAGCCGGATTGGATCAAAAAGGGTTCGTAAACGTCCTCGAGGGTGTTCTTTTCCTCGCACACCACGGTAGCCAGGGTTTCCAGACCGATGGGGCCGCCGTCGTATTTGTCGATGATGGTCAGCATGATGCGCCGGTCCATGTCGTCAAGGCCGAACTGATCGACGCCGAGCATAATCAGCGCCTCGTCGGCGACGCGCCGGTCGACGACTCCATGACCGCCAACCTCGGCGAAATCGCGCACCCTGCGCAGTAGACGGTTGGCAATACGTGGCGTGCCCCGCGAGCGCCGTCCCAACTCGAGGGCCCCGTCGCGGTCGATGTTCATACCGAGAATCCGCGCCGAGCGCTGGACGATGGTCACCAGCTCCTCCGGACTGTAGAATTCAAGACGCAGCATCACCCCAAAACGATCCCGCAGCGGTGGAGTGAGCAACCCAGTGCGGGTGGTCGCCCCGACCAGGGTGAATTTGGGTAGATCCATCTTGACCGAGCGCGCCCCCGGCCCCTGGCCGATGATGAGATCAAGCTGAAAATCCTCCATGGCCGGATAGAGGATCTCTTCAACCACATGGTTGAGGCGATGGATCTCATCGATGAAGAGCACGTCGCCCTCCTGCAGACTGGTGAGGATAGCGGCGAGATCACCCTGTTTTTCGATGACCGGACCGGAGGTGACCTTGATTCCCGCCCCCATCTCGTTGGCGATGATATAGCACAGGGTGGTTTTGCCGAGACCTGGAAAACCATGAAAGAGCACGTGATCGAGTGGCTCGCGGCGGCCAAGGGCGGCACGAATGAAGATGGCCAGGCTTTTGCGTACCTGATCCTGGCCGATATACTCCGCCAGCCGTTGCGGCCGCAGGGCATGATCGGTGGCCGGCTCGCGCTGCTGCACCTGAGGATTGACCAGCCGCTTGTCGGCGCCGATGTCTTCTTCAATGTTCATGCCAAGCTCCGTAAGGCCTCGCGGACCAGCAAGTCAAAGCCGAGCTGCGCCAAACCCTCCTCCCCCTGCTGTTTTCGCACCGTTTCCAATGCCCGCCTGGCGACCGCCTCGGGATAGCCGAGATTTGTCAGGGCAGAGAGCACGTCAGAAACGATCGACCCGGCGACCACCTCCAGACTGGGTCCGACAGCAACCATGGAGAGGTCAGCTCCCCTGCCGAAGTGGCCGACTTTCTCTTTTAATTCGACGCAGAGCCGTTCGGCGATGCGCTTGCCGACACCGGGCAGGGTGGTCAGCCGCTTGATATCGCCAAGGGCGATGGTGTTGGCGAGGTCGACCACCCGCATCCCCGACAGCATGGCCAAGGCCAGCTTCGGGCCAATGCCGTTGACGGTGCGCAGCAAAAGGTAGAGACCCTTCTCGTCTTCATGGAGAAAGCCGTAGAGGGTGATGGCATCCTCGCGGACACTGGTATGGATATGGAGAAAGACTTCGCGGCCTTTTTCTGGAAGGCGTGCCACGGCGTCGCTGGCCAAAAGCACCTCGTAGCCGACCCCGCCGACATCGACCACCGCCCGGTCTTCTCCTTTCGCCAGAACCTTTCCGGAGAGGGATGCTATCATCGTTTACACCTGAAATTGGTTGGCATGGCAGATGGCCACGGCCAGGGCGTCGGCGGCGTCGGCACTCGGCCTTCCCGTCAATCGCAGCAGGACCTGGACCATGTGCTGCACCTGTTCCTTGGTTGCCTGGCCGTATCCGACCACCGCCCGCTTGACCGCCCGGGCACTGTAATCATGGACAGTAAGTCCGTTCTGCATGGCCGTCACCACCGCCACGCCGCGGGCGTGTCCAAGTTTCAAGGCCGAACGGGGGTTGGTGGCGAGAAAAACCTCTTCCACCGCCGCCGCCACCGGCTGATGCACCTGGATCACCTCGTTGAGGCCCTCGAAGATTTCGTTGAGACGAAAGGCCAGGGAGCGATCGACGGTGGTTTTGACCACCCCACAGGCCACAAACTCGAGGCAACCGCCTCCAGCATCGACAACCCCGTATCCGGTCACCCGACTGCCGGGATCAATGCCAAGAATTCGCGTCACGGTGGCGCCGCTTACGACAATTGCTCCATCACCGCGTCATCGATGTCAAAATTGGCGTAAACGTTCTGCACATCATCGTGATCTTCAAGGTTTTCCATAAGCTTGAGCAGGGATTTGGCGATTTTTTCCTCGGTGACCTCGATGGTGTTCTTGGGGATCATCGATATCGAGGCATCAACAAAGGTTACACCATTCTCTTCCAGGGTTAAGCGCACGTTGTCGAAGGCATCGGCGGCGGTTTGGATCTGGAATTCGCTTTCCTCCTCGACCACATCCTCGGCCCCGGCCTCGAGG
>CAYSON010000118.1:0-8599 GCA_964432635.1 uncultured Desulfopila sp. | reverse complement strand
GGTGCCCAAAGGCGAAATCCCCGCAACCCTCGGGAAAATCTACAGCTCCGCCAAATAAGAAGAGCCCCGTCAAGGACCAGGTCCTTAACGGGGCTCTTCTCGTTGTTGCAATGCGGCTTTTTCCCTGCCGCTTAACTCGCCTATGGACAGCTTAACTGCGGCGTAGCGCCTCGATACGCACTTCAAGCGGCGGATGACTGCTCATCAGCGAGGCCAGCCCGCCGACCTTGGGCCTGATGCCGAAGGCCGCCACCTGATCGGGCAGATGCGACGGCTCGTGATGCACCTGCAGTCGCTGCAGGGCGCTGATCATCTTCTCCTTGCTGGTCAGAAATGCGGCGCCCTTGTCGGCGGTAAACTCACGCCGCCGCGAGAACCACATGACAATCATTGAGGCAAACAGGCCGAATACCAGTTCCAAGACGATGGTTACTGCCATATAGCCGAAAAAGCCGAGCCCGCCGCCCTCCTCGTCGGAGCTGAGGAAGTTATTGATGACGTTGGCGGCGAGACGGGACAAGAGGATGACAAAGGTATTGAGCACCCCCTGAATGAGGGCCAGGGTGACCATGTCGCCGCAGGCGATGTGACTGACTTCATGGGCGAGCACCGCCTCCACCTCGTCTTTCGACATATTGTGGAGCAGCCCGGTGGACACCGCCACCAGGGCATCATGCTTCTTCATTCCGGTGGCGAAGGCGTTCATGTCCGGAGAGTCATAAATCGCCACCTCCGGCATGCCGATCTCCGCCTTTTGCGCCATACGCCGCACGGTGTCGTAGAGCCACTGCTCGGTGGGGTTGGCGGGGTTGACAATGACGTAGGCCCCGGTGGACTTCTTGGCAATCCATTTCGACATCGCCAGGGAGATAAACGACCCACCCATGCCGAAGACCGTCGCCATAACGATCAACCCCGAGGTACTGCGCGAATCCACCCCGAGAACGGTCAAGACAATTCCCAACAAGACAACAATGGCCAAGTTGGTGGCAACGAACAAGACAATGCGTAACACGATACACCTCCACAAGTATTGAATGTTCTTTGGCGCCCCCATGGACGCCCCTTTCTCAGACTATTTTCTTTTTCAGATGCACTTGCGAGGCCTTGCCACGCCGGTGCATCCTTATATTGAGCAGTTCCACGGCCACCGAAAAGGCCATAGCGAAGTAGATATAGCCCTTGGGCACATGGGCCTCAAACCCTTCCGCCACCAGGGTGAAACCGATCAGCAGGAGAAAGGAGAGGGCGAGAATCTTCAAGGTCGGGTGGTCATCGACAAAGGCGCCGATGGGTTTGGCGGCGAACAGCATCACCAGCACCGCACCGACGATAGCAATAACCATGACCGCCACATGTTGCACCAGACCCACCGCCGTGATCACCGAATCCAGGGAAAAAACGATATCGATAATGGCAATCTGCACGATAACCCCCCAGAAACCTCCCCGCACCACCCTGTTATTGCTTTCGGTCGCCGCCTCAAGGCTGCCATGAATCTCGTGGGTGGCCTTGGCGAGCAGAAAAAGACCGCCGCCGATCAGCACGAGATCGCGACCGGAAATCCCCTGACCAAAGAGGGAAAACCAGGGATCGACCATGCCGATGATCCACGCCAGGGAAAAGAGCAGCGCCAGCCGCGATACCATGGCAAAACCGATCCCTAGGGTTCGCGCCTTGTCGCGCTGCGCTTGCGGGAGTTTGCCGACCAGGATGGTGATAAAGATGATGTTGTCGATGCCGAGGACAATCTCCAGGGCGAGAAGTGTCGCCAAGGCGATCCATGCCTCGGGGCTTGCCATCCACTCAAACATGTGACTCCCATTTGCTTGTCGGTTGTGCCGAATCAGGCCGCGTTTTCTTTTTTACCATGCATCCGGCCGCGGTCTGCTTTATCCTGATGAAGTATATATCGCTCGCCTCACCGTCGTATCTTCATATCGGCGATAAAATAATGACGAACCCCTTGGATACCAATAGAAAATACCATTTCTCTTCTTCGAAAATATCGAAATGACCTGGCTCAACTATCACCATCTCCACTACTTTTGGGTAGTGGCCAAAGAGGAAAGCATCACCAAGGCCGGGAAACAGCTGCGTCTGGCGCCGTCGACGGTGAGCATGCAACTCAGCAAGCTCGAAGAAGAACTGGGCGGCAGCCTTTTTCGACGCACCGGCCGCAGCCTTGAGTTGACCGATCTCGGCCAGGTGGTCTTCCGCTATGCCGACGAGATTTTCTCCTTGGGCCTGGAGATGCTCGACACGGTCAAGGGCCGACTGCAGGCCGGTCCGCCGCGCTTTACCGTGGGTATCGTCGACATCCTGCCCAAGCTGGTCACGCGCAAAATCCTTCAGCCGGCCCTGTCCCTGCCCCAGGGCGTGCGCCTCGTCTGCCACGAGGGCAAGGAAAAGCAGCTGCTGGCCGAGCTGGCGGTCCACGACCTTGACCTGGTGTTAACCGACACCCCGGTGAAGTCGGGGCTGAGCATCAAGGTCTACAGCCACCTCCTTGGCGAATGCGGCATCAGCTTCTGCGCGGTGGGGGCGATGGTGGAACGTTTGCTGCCGGGCTTTCCCGGCTCGCTGCACGGAGCGCCGATGCTGCTGCCGACCCCGTTGTCAGCCCTGCGCGGCAGCCTCGACCAGTGGTTCGCCGGACAGGGTATCAGGCCTCGCATCATCGGGGAGTTTGACGATCGCGCCCTGATCAAGGTGTTCGGACAGGCCGGAGACGGAGTCTTCGTTGTCCCGACAATCATCGAGGAGGAGGTGTGCCGACAACATCAGGTGGCCGTTGTCGGCCGCTCGGAAACGGTGCGCGAGCGTTTCTACGCCATCACCGTGGAGCGCATCATCAAGCACCCGGCGGTGATCGCCATCCGCGACGCCACCAGAGGCTTTGACGATCGTTGGTCGCTCGCCCCATAGGCGATGGATCAACCGCCGCAGCTCCAAGGAGCCGTGGAGCGAGGAACTGCTCCGAGATTGCCCTGTTTAGGGGCCGTTAAGAAACAACTCGCACTTTTCTGTACATTTCCTTACGGCCCCTTATTCCGCAAAGAACGCTGAGTTGTAGGAGTTATTTCTGAACGACGGCTTAGTGGTAAGGGGCGAAGTGGATGACATACTCGGCCAGGTCCTGCACCGACTGCAGCATGGTGGTAATACGCTCCTTGATCACCTCTTGCTGACTCTCCGGGACTTTCAGGGTGATGCTGGCCTTGGCGTCACGCACCGATACGGCGGCCAGGGGAAAATCAAACAGCGCGGCGCTGATCTGGGCAGCAAGGGCGGAGTCGGCAAGAGTCTTACGTGACTGCTCGTTTTCCTGAAAGGCCGGCAGAGCCACCGCCGCGGCGATGAGATCGACGGCCTCCTCTTCGCTCATGGCTCCGATCTTGACGGTAAGGTCGTAGTGCTCCGGGGCGGTGATGTCGATGCCGTAGAGAAACATCCCCCATTTGCGCCGCTCTTCATCGTCCTTTTTCAGGGTAAAGCGGGCGTGGGTTTCGGCAATGTTTTCCCGAACCATGTCATCGGCCACGCGCAAAGCGGTCTCGGCGATGACTCGCACCTTGAGCACGTGGCGGATATTGCCGACGAAGTGGTGGCCGACGAGACCGTGATAGATGACGTTTCCGCCAAGGAACCGCTGCAGAATGGCGGCCTTGACAGCACTGGTGAACCGTTTCTTGCCATGCGGGAAACGGTCGAGAACATTGAAGGTGTCGTTGAGGTTTCGCACCAGCTTGATTTCCGGCAAATGGAATTCGCCGAGATTGTCGATCACCTCATCCCGTGAAACACAGGAGTATCCCAATTTCGCCGCCAGTTGTTCGGCGACCGCCTTGCCATGATAGTAGCTGCCACGGGAAATGGTGATGATCGGCATGTCGTTCTCCTCGATAGGGGGTGGAAAGCAGTTTCATACTTCCGGCCGCCCTTGCTCGACAGCAGTTGGCAACCAACTCCCAGTGTAGATCCTCTTTGTCACCATATCAACGGAAAATCAATTGAATTACCCTATTTGCTCGCTCCTTCGGGGGGATTCTCGCCGTCACCCTCCCGTCCCTCGATTCTCCTCCGGGCCTGACGATAGAGGCTTTCTGCCTGATAAGAGCTGCGCACGAAGGGTCCGGCGGCCACCCCGGCAAAGCCCACGGCCTCCGCCTCTTTGGCCAAAATGACAAACTCCTCGGGGGGTACAAAGCGTTCGACGGGAAGATGGTCGGTGCTCGGCTGCAGGTATTGCCCCATGGTGAGGATGTCGCAGCCGCCACTGCGGAGATCGTGCCAGGTGCGGCGCAGCTCCTCGACACGCTCACCAAGGCCGAGCATGATCCCCGATTTGGTGGGAATGTGCCAATGGGTCTTTTTGACCCGGGCCAAGAGTTGCAGGGAGCGGTGGTAATCGGCCTGGGGCCGCACCCGCTGGTACAGTCGGGGCACCGTTTCGATATTGTGATTGAGCACATCGGGAGCGGCCTCAAGCACCGTCGATAGCGCCGATTCGTTCCCCTGGAAGTCGGGAATGAGCACCTCCACCAGGGTGGATTGGCTGCGCTTCTTGATGGCGGCGATGGTGGCGGCAAAAAAGCTCGCCCCACCATCGCCAATGTCGTCGCGGGTCACCGAGGTAACCACCGCATAGCGCAGGCCGAGCAGCGCCACCGCCTCGGCCACCCGCTCTGGCTCCTCCGGGTCGGGCGGGCCCGATGGAGGGTGTTGCACCGCGCAAAAACGGCAGTCGCGGGTACAGCGCTCGCCAAGGATCATAAAGGTTGCCGTGCCCTGGCCGTAGCACTCGAACTGGTTGGGGCACTTGGCTTCCTGGCAGACGGTGGTCAGGGTGTGGTCCTTGAGCAAACGGCGCAGCTGCTCGTATTGCCGACCACTGGGCAGGCTGCGACGCAGCCATTTCGGTTTAGCGCCTTGATGGTTATGGGTGCAGGAGCTCATACAGTTGGTCCTTGGCTATAGGGGTAATGGGACGGGCGAAGACTGTGCCCAGCACCCCGGGGATTTCGCTGCCGACCGTTGCCAGCGCAAGCGGCCTCCCCAGTTCCCGGCTCAGGCTGGTCATGGAGACGCCGCTCAGACCGCAGGGGTTGACCCAGGAAAACGGGGTCAAATTTATGTCGACGTTGAGGGCCAAGCCGTGAAAGGCGATACCACGACGGATGGCGATGCCGACACTGCCGAGCTTGCAACCGCCCACCCACACCCCGTGATTGCGCGGGTCGCGCGCCGCCACCACCCCGCAGAGCGCGGCGAGGCGGAGCATGACCTCTTCGAGCATCTCGACATAGGGGGAAACGCTCATCCCAGCTTGATGGAGGTGGAGGATGGGATAAAGAACCAGCTGTCCCGGGCCGTGATAGGTGATGTCACCACCCCGTTCGATATGCACCAAGGGGATACCTCGCTGCCGCAGGTACTCCTCTCCCACCATCAGATTCCCTCGACCACCGCGACGACCGAGGGTAAAGGTGGCGGGGTGCTCGACCTGCAGAAAAAGGTCGTCGGCTGGGCTGCCGCCGCGCCGACGCTCCACCAGTTGCTGCTGCAAGGCATAGGCCGCCGCGTAGTCCACCTGGCCAAGATCGACCAGGCGGGCGGCGACCAGGGACTCACGAACCACAGAGGCAGGGATGGCGGGCGGCGAGAGTCTCGTCCAGCCGTCGCACCTTGGTGCGCAGGGGTGCCTGACGGAGCAGCTCCGGGTTCTCCTTGGCCTCGCGGACAATCTCCTCCACCACCGCAATGAACTGATCGATATCGTCCTTGCATTCGGTTTCGGTCGGCTCGATCATGATCGCCCCGTGCACCACCAGGGGAAAGTAAATGGTGGGCGGATGATAACCGCAATCAATGAGACGCTTGGCCAGGTCAAGGGTGGTCACCTTATCCTCCTGCAGCAAGGCGTCGGAAAAAACGCATTCGTGCATGCAGGGCCGGTTGTAGGCGAGCGGCAGGGTCCCTTTTAATTTCTCCTTGATATAGGCAGCATTTAACACCGCCAACTGACTTGCCTTTTTCAGGTTTGCCGCACCCATGGTGCGGATGTAGCTGTAGGCCCGCAGCAGCACCGAGAAGTTGCCATGGAAGGCATGGACCCGCCCCACCGATTCCGGCCCGCCGTAATAAAGGCGGTAGCTGCCACCGTCACGCACTGCCCGCGGCCCCGGTAGGTATTTGGCCAATTCCTCGATGACACAAACCGGCCCCGCTCCCGGCCCGCCGCCGCCATGGGGGATGCAGAAGGTCTTGTGAAGGTTGAGATGAAGCACGTCAACTCCGCATCTTCCGGCGTCAATGATGCCCATAACCGCGTTCATGTTGGCGCCGTCGCCGTAAACCAAGCCCCCTTTGGCGTGGACGATGTCAGCGATTTCTCTGATCCTCGTTTCGAAAAGCCCCAGGGTGTTGCGGTTGGTGATCATGATCCCGGCGGTCTCCTCGTCCATGGCCGCCTTTATGGCGGCGACATCAAGGATGCCGTTACGTCCCGAGCCGATCGGCACCGGTTTATAGCCACACAGCGCGGCGCTGGCCGGGTTGGTGCCGTGGGCGGTGTCGGGAATGAGGATCTTGTTGCGTTGCGAATTGCGGCTCTTGTGGTAGGCGGCGAAAATGAGCATCCCGGTGAGTTCGCCATGGGCCCCCGCCGCCGGCTGCACGGTCACCCCGGGCAGGCCGGTGATGGCCCCAAGATACTGTTGCAGCTCGTACATCACCTGCAGGTTTCCCTGTACCAGCTCGTCGGCAAGCATGGGATGGGCCGCCGCCAGGGCCGGCGTCGCCGCCACCTTTTCGTTGATCTTGGGGTTGTATTTCATGGTACAGGAGCCGAGCGGGTACATGCCGGTATCGACCCCGAAGTTCCACTGTGACAGACGGGTGTAGTGGCGCACCACGTCGACCTCGCTGAGCTCGGGGAAATCGAGTTCGGCACGACACAACTCGGCAGGAAGCGTTGCCTCGGGCACGTCACTGTGCGGCACGCACATGCCACGCCGGCCCTTCTTGCCTTTTTCCCACAACAGGGGTTCGTTCTGGATGATGCCGCTGGCCCCGGGAATGTTGACAACACTCATTTGTTCACCTCCGCCACGATGGCATCGAGGGTTTCCCTGCCGGTCGTCTCGGTGACGCAGAACAGGTAGCGACCGGCATGTTCCGGGTAGAAACGCCCCAGCTCCAAACCGGCTACGATCTTTTGCGCCAGCAGCCGCTGGTAGGCCGGGCGGAAATCGCCGGGGAACTCGACCACAAACTCGTTGAAGGTGGGAGCGCTGAAGACCACCCTGGCGCCAGCGGCCCGCAAACCGGTTTTCAAATACTCGGCTTTGCTGTGGTTGAGTCGGGCCAGTTCAGCCAGCCCCGAAGCTCCCAGAGAGGCCATGTACATAGAGGCGATCAGGGTGCAGATCCCTTGATTGGAGCAGATGTTGGACGTGGCCTTCTCCCTCCTGATATGCTGCTCGCGGGTGGAGAGGGTCAGGACAAAGCCGCGCTTTCCCTCGATATCCTTGGTCTGGCCGACGAGGCGGCCGGGCATGTTGCGCACGAACTCGTTGCGGCAGGCAAACATGCCGAGGGCGGCGCCGCCAAAGGAGCGCGGCATGCCGAAGCTTTGTCCCTCGCCGCAGGCGATATCGGCGCCGCAGGCCCCGGGACTCTTGAGCAGGCCGTAGGCCAGGGCCTCAGTAAAGGTGGCGACCAGCACGGCGCCAGCGTTATGGACAATCGACCCCAGACCCTCCAGGTCTTCAATCACTCCGAAGAAGTTGGGGGATTGAATGGCCACCGCCGCCACGTCGCCAATGGCCGCAAGACCACTCACATCGGTGCGCCCGTCCGCCCCCACGGGCAGCTCCACCATCTCGTAACAGGTTGGTTCGAGGTAGGATTTGACAACCTGACGATAGTGGGGATGAACAGCCGAGGAAACAGCCACCCGCGCCTTTTTCTTCGCCACCCGCATGCCCATGAGCATGCCCTCGGCCAAGGCCGAGGCACCGTCGTAGATGGAAGCATTGGCGACATCCATGCCGAGCAGGCGGCTGGTCAGGGTCTGATATTCGTAGATGCCCTGCAAGGTGCCCTGGGCCATCTCCGGCTGATACGGGGTGTAGGCGGTGAGGAACTCGGAGCGGCCCATGACGGTGAGGATCGTCTCGGGAATATTGTGATGATAGCTGCCGGCGCCGATCAGCACATTATAGGTGTGGTCCACCTGCATCGCCTCGGCCAGCCGCTGGGCATGCGCGGTCAACTGCCATTCGTCCATCGGCTCGGGTAAGCCCATGCCCCCCTCGTAGCGGCAGGCGTCGGGAACCGAGCAGAACAGTTCATCCAGGCTTTTTCGACCCACAACTGCCAGCATCTCCTCTATTTCGTCGTCGGTATGAGGTAGATAGCGCATGGCATTATCCTCGCAGGAGTTGGCGATAGGCGTCGACGGTCAAAAGTTGTTCGAGTTCGCTCGTATCGGAAGGTTTGATCTCGACAATCCAGTTGCCATAGGGGTCTTGATTGATGAGTTCCGGGGAATCGCCCAGGGCTTCATTGATTGCGACGATCTCGCCGCCGACCG
>CAYSON010000117.1:0-8672 GCA_964432635.1 uncultured Desulfopila sp. | reverse complement strand
GGGAGGAATCTCCCGTTGCGCCGAGAGGGTAAAGATATGGAGCAGGGTGTTTTCGATATCGGCGGTCAGTACTTTAGCCCTCGCTGCATCGTAGTTTTGGCCAATTTCACAGCTGATGTTGATGACCCCGCCGGCGTTGGCGGCGTAGTCCGGGGCGTAGAGAATTGAGCGGCGATGGAGCAGCAGGCCGTCCTCGGCGGTCTCCAACTGGTTGTTGGCACTGCCCGCCACCAGCTGGCAGAGCAGGCGTGGAATGGTGCTACGGTTAAGTGTCGCCCCCAAGGCGCAGGGTGAGAAGATATCGCAGGCAACGTCGTAGATCGCTTCCGGGGCCACCTGGTCGAAAACCACCTTCTCGCCGAGCTTTTGCAGGTTTTTCTCATTGATGTCGGCGGCGATGATGCGGCAGCCATCGTGAGAGAGCAGCTCGGCCAATCGTCCCCCAGTCTCCCCGGCGCCCTGGATGGCCACGGTCAGGCCGGAGAGGTGCTCGCGCTTGAGCTTGTGGGCGATGCCTGCCTTGATGGCGCAGTAGACGCCGTAAGCGGTGAAGGGGCTGGGGTTGCCACTGGCACCGACGGTGGCGACGTGGCGGGTCACCTGTTGCACCACCGCCATGTCGACAACGCTCGAGTTGACGTCCTCGGCGGTGATGTAGCGGCCGGAGAGGGTGTCGACAAAGCGGCCAATCTCGGCAAACAGTGCGGTGCGGTCAATGGAGGCGAGGTTTGCCCGCACCACCATCTTGCCGCCGCCGAGGGGCAGGCCGGCCAGGGCATTCTTATAGGTCATGCCCTTGCTGAGGCGCAGCACGTCGGTGAGGGCCTCGTCGTCTGAGCGGTAGTTCCATACCCGGCAACCGCCCAGGGCTGGGCCGCGGTGGCAATTATGGACGGCGATCCAGGCGGAAAAGCCGAGCTGGGAATTGTCGCAACGCAGTACTTCCTCATAGTCATCGAAACACAGAGTACTATAGCGATTCATTCGTTCTCCTTGTGGGATTAGGCCGCCAGCGCCGCTTCGGCGCCACGCTCCATGGCCTGGAGGTTTTGGGGCAGGAATTTCTCGGCCTTGGCGCCGAAGACCTTGGCAAAGGCATTGGTCAGGCTTTCTATGGAGACACCCTTGGAAAGAGCGACATAGGCGCCGAGCATCACCATGTTGGCGGCGCGTGGCTGTCCGCACTGTGCCGCCAGGTCATTGGCGGCAAGGGTGATCACCCGCAGATCGGATCGGTTCGGTGGCTGATGAATCAGGGAGCTGTTGATGAGCAACAGGCCGCCGGGACGAAGCGACGGCTCGAACTTGAGTAGTGACGGCAGGTTCATGACCATGGCGCAGGTGGCGCTGCCGACGACAATGGGCGAGCCGATCGGGGTGTCGGAGACGATGACGCTGCAATAGGCTGTACCGCCGCGCATTTCCGGGCCGTAAGAGGGCAGCCAGGTGACGTGCTTATCTTCGAGCATACCAGCATAGGCGAGGAGCTGGCCCAGGGACATCACCCCCTGGCCGCCGAAGCCGGCACAGAGTATCCGTTCGTGGATCATTGGTCCTCCTGCGGCATCTTGCAGACGCCCAGCGGATAATAGGGGATCATATTATCCTTGAGCCATTGCAGGGAATCGATGGGGGACAGGCCCCAGCCGGTGGGGCAGGTGCTGAGCACCTCGATCATGGAAAAGCCGAGGCCGGCC
The DNA here is from genome assembly GCA_964432635.1 of uncultured Desulfopila sp. GTDB lineage: Bacteria > Desulfobacterota > Desulfobulbia > Desulfobulbales > Desulfocapsaceae > Desulforhopalus_A. The sequence goes on along the minus strand of CAYSON010000117.1, from coordinate 6,975 downwards.
AGCTGGTATTCGAAGCCACGGCGGATGGCCTTTTTGGCCTTGCGCACCGCCGCCGGGCTGTGGGTCGAGACGCGTTCGACATAAACTGCCCCGGGGATTTGCGCGATCATTTCTGAGACCCGCAGGGGAAAACCGCACTGTGCCGGGTCGCGGCCGTCGGGGGCAGTGCTCGCCCGTTGCCCGACCAGAGTGGTCGGGGCCATCTGGCCGCCGGTCATACCGTAGATGGCATTGTTGACAAAGATGGTGGTGAACTTTTCGCCGCGATGGGCGGCATGGACGATCTCCGCTGTGCCGATCGAGGCGAGGTCGCCGTCGCCCTGGTAGGTGAACACGGTCTTGCCGGGATGAACCCGTTTGACCCCGGTGGCAACAGCCGGGGCCCGGCCATGGGCGGCCTCGATCATGTCGACCTTGAGGTAGTTGTAGGAAAGGATCGAGCAGCCCACGGCGGCAATACCGATGGACTGGCCGAGCAGGTCGAGATCGACCAAGACCTCGGCCACCAAACGGTGGACGATGCCGTGGGTGCAGCCCGGGCAATAGTGGGTCTCTTGATCGGTCAACCCTTTTGATTTGGTGAAGATGACGCTCATTCTTATGCCCTCCCCAGGAGAGTTTTGACATGGGCGGCGATTTCCTCCGGAGTCGGGATGATGCCGCCGGAGCGGCCGTAAAAATGGACCGGAAGCCGTCCGTTCACCGCCAGCCGCACGTCGTCGACCATCTGGCCGCAGCTCATTTCCACCGTCAGCACCATGCGACAGGAGGGGGGCAGGGCGGCCAAAGGAGCAGCGGGAAAAGGCCACAGGGTTTGCGGGCGCAACAAGCCGGCGTGGATGCCGTCCTGCTCAAGCAGATCGATGGCGTTTCTGGCCATGCGGGCGGTGGAGCCGTAGGCGCAGAGGACAATCTCTCCGTCGAGGGCATAACCCTGGTAGCGGCTCTCGGTCTTGGCAATCGTCGCGTATTTCGCCTGCAGACGGCAGTTGTTGTTCTCAAGCAGCATCGCGTCGAGCACCAGGGTCTTGATGGTGTTGGGAGCACGGCGATGGTCGTGGCCGGTGGCCGCCCATGGCTTGGCGGGGGACACCACCACGTCCCTATCCGGAAAGTCGACCGGTTCCATCATCTGCCCGAGCATGCCGTCGGAGACGATAAAGACCGGGGTGCGATAGCGGTCGGAAAGCTCAAAGGCGGCAATCATCATCTCCGCCCCTTCCTGCACCGTGGCCGGAGCGAGTGAGATGATGCGGTAGTCGCCGTTACCGCCGCCCCTGGTCATCTGATAGTAGTCGGCTTGAGAGGGTTGGATAGTGCCGATGCCCGGGCCGCCGCGTTGCACATTGACGATCACCGCCGGCAGTTCGGCGGCAGCGAGCGACGACATCCCCTCCTGCATCAGGGCAATGCCGGGGGAAGACGACGAGGTCATTGGTCGCCCCCCGGCGGCGGCGGCGCCGTAGACCATGTTGATTGCGGCCAGTTCGCTCTCCGCCTGGACAAAGACTCCGCCGGCCTTGGGAAGATGGCGGGCGAGATATTCGGGGATCTCGTTCTGGGGAGTGATCGGATAGCCGAAGAAATGGCTGCAACCGCCCTTGATCGCCGCCAGGGCCAGGGCTTCGTTGCCTTTCATCAGGGTTTTAGCCATGGTGCTTTCCTGCGCCTCCGGTGCGGGTCACGGTCAGGGCGAAGTCCGGGCACATCTCGACGCAGTTGCCGCAGCCGGTGCACTTCTCCTTCCCTTCCAGGGATGGGGGCTGATAGCCCTTGAGGTTGACGATGGCGCCGGTCAAGGCCAGGACGCCGAAGGGGCAGGCGACGGTGCACAGACCGCACCCCTTGCAGATATGAAAGTTGATATGAACGTGGCCCTGCGGTGCAGCCATGGCAGGTCTCCTCGGCTGAGGGTGGATGGTTAGTTTTGCATTAACAAAATAATTTTATTATTGCAAAACATTAATTCGACAAGAAGAAAATGAGCACTTTGCGTGGAGAGAACTCTGAGTATTAATAACAGGGGATATTCTGCTAAATCTGGGCGGCGCTTGTGCTGAGGAGATAATTAACAGATTTTATTAAAAGCAAACATAGCCGGCGAGTGCTGGGAAGACTCTGGCTGGAGAGGGAGAGGAGGTGGGTGCTGACTCAGGCCGGCTTGTAGATGACCACCAGGGTCTTGGCCGGCCCGCCGATGCCGCGATAGCCGTGGGGGATGATGGCGTCGAAGTAGAGGCTATCGCCTGATTCGAGAACGACGGTGGTATCGCCGCGCCGAAACTCCAGCGTGCCCTCAAGGACATAAAGGAATTCCTCGCCGCGATGGTTGTTGTAGACGATGGCCTCGGGGGGACGCTCCTCCATATTGACGATGAAGGGTTCCATGGTCTTGTCGAGTTTGGGGTAGGCTAGGGGCTCGTATTGGTAGCCGATGCGCGAGATATGCGGACCCTTAACGACGCCGTAACGGTCGGCCTTGCGCACCACCACCATGCTGCTGTCAGGACCCGACTCCTGGAAAAACCAACTGATCGAGACGCCGAGAGCGGTGGCAATTTTGAGCAGGGTGGCGATGGGCGGGGTGACCAGGTTGTTCTCAATCTGCGACAGGTTGGGCTTGGAGAGGCCGGTGAGGTCGGCGAGGTCCTGCAGGGTGAGGTTCCTCCGGTTACGCAGGGTGCGCACCTGATTGCCGATGTCGAGGGTAGCGAGGTCGTCTTTCATGTCGAGTGCCTGGTGGAGCCGTGGGGAGTTGTTGGTAGCATAGGCGGTCTGCACCTCATGGCCTACCATTATAATAGCATTCCCGAAGAGATGCTATGGCCGATTCATCCATGGACATGGCTTCGATCTGCTGCCAGCGCTCGAGCGAAAAGAGGGGGAGCAGCGGTTGCGGCACCTTTAACAGACAGGGGAACACCTTACGCAGCTCCTCGTCCCAGCGGTCACCATGGCGCAGGAGGTCGTCGGGGTAGACCACCGTGCGTTCGCTGCCCTGGCTGTCCACGGGAAAGGGGGAGATAATATTTAACATTCCGTAATCGTTGGTTAACTCTTCTCCGACAGCGATATCGGTGATGGCCACCTAGAAGCTGTAGGGGGTGCGAAAGCAGTTGGGGTAAAAACTATGGTTGATAAAGCGCTCGTGGTCCCAGCAGAAGACGAGGTTGCCGCGACGGTTGCGATAGGAGTAGGTGAGTACCGCCTCGCGGCAGGGTTCGGACATCGTCGCCAGGGCGGACAGGGGAATCTCGCGGTCGAGGTCGTCGAAGACCCAAGTGATGGTGCCCCTGGGAAGAGGAGCGGTGGCGACGACGCCGTTACCCTTGACCTCGCTGATAAAGGTGACCTTGGTGGCGGGATGGATCATGGTATTGTCTGCGGGGAGAGGGGTTTTTGCATAAGGATGGCATGGCCGCCGTCCTGGTAGTAGTGAAGGCGGAAACCGCATTGGCAAAAGCCGTGTTTGGCATAGAAGGCGATGGCGGCAATGTTGGTGTCACCGACCTCCAGGATCAAGGTGCGGCGACCCGCCGCCATGGCCATTTCTTCCAGTTTGGCCAGCAGTGCTCCGGCCAAACCACGCCTGCGGCTACCATCGGCAATGCCGAAGGAGTAGATGCGCATCTTCCTGCTGTTGCGGCGCGTCAGCAGAATGGCATAACCGAGGATTGTTCCCCGTGCTTCTCGCGCGACCACCACTAAGCCCAGCCTGATCAGCCTCTGAAAACTGCGGCGTGAGCAGCGATCGGTGTGAAAAAGCACCGGCTCGAGGCTGGTCAAGGCGTCGACATCGGCGGGGGTGGCAAGGTTGATCTGGGGAGCGGGATCGCTCATTTGTGCTGTTTGCTGTAGAAGCGGTTGGTGAACTCGCGGAGAATGATGCGGTAGAGCTCGTTGCCCATGATCTTGTCCTCGACGCCATGCTCGATGGAGGGATTGTCGTTGATCTCGATAAGAATCGGCTGCTCGTCGATGACCTTGATATCGACGCCGTACAAGCCCTTGCCGATCAGTGAGGTGGCCCTGATCGCCAATTTGCGCACCTTGGTGGGGATGCTGTTGACTGGCACTGTTTCGAATCCACCGCCCTGCGGCAGGCCGTTGGCTCGGTGCTTGATGATTTGCCAATGGCCGCGGGCCATAAAATATTTACAGCCGTAGATGCACTCGCCGCCGATCAGGCCGATGCGCCAATCGAATTCGGTGGGTAAAAATTCCTGGACCAAAAGAATTGAGGAGCGTGGGAAGAGGTCGACGAGGGTGCGCTGGTACTCTTTTTCATTGCTCACCTTGGTGACCCCGATGGAGAAGGAGCCGTCCGGTACTTTGACCACCATGGTGGTGCCGAGTTGCCGGCTTAGCTCGTCATAGCTTGCCGGATTGGTCTTGAACACCAGGCGCGAGCGTGGGCAGGGAATATTCTCGCGGTCGAGCAGCTCTTTGAGATAGACCTTGTTGGTGCAGAGGATAATCGAGCGCGGATCGTCGATGACCACCATGTCGGCCTGCTGCGCCTTCTGCGCCAGCTGGTAGGTGAGGTGGTTGACGGCGGTGGTGGTGCGAATAAAGAGTGCATCGAACTCCATCAATCGGGCTGAGTCGTCGGCGGTGACCAACTCAGCGTTGATGTTCATCTTTTTCGCCTCGGAGACGAAGAGGTTGAGGGCTGAGGCGTTGCTGGTGGGAATCCTTTCCTTGGGGTCGTGAAGGATGGCCAAGTCGTAGCCGTAAGACTTGCGGCTCTTCGGATAGCTCCAGATCTTCTTGCTGAAACGGTCGATGGCGTCGGCAAACAGGGTCTGCTGACCATCATTGAGTTCTCCCAGCGACATGGTGCGAAAGTGGCTGAGTTGGGCATAGCGGCTGTCGGCAAAGGTTGCCTTGAGCATGGGGAAGGGAAACTGGTCGAAAATGAACTTCGCCAACCGTTTCAGTGACGGCTCCTCGCAGTGGCCAAAAAAGATATCGATGGAACACGGTGGGGCTTGCTCGCCACCGGCGGTGCTGTTGCTGACCCAGCTGTGGCAGGTCTTCTTGAGCAGACCTTGGAGCTTGATGGTGCGGTCGCAGTCGAGGCTGTTGATGGCGTCGACCGAGGGGATAACCCGGTGCCTGCGGGCCTGGGCAAGGAGCGAGCAATAATAGCCTTCCGAGTTATAGCTGAGATCGCCGGCGAGGTTGATGATAAAGAGCTTTTCGCGGCTGAGTTCCTCGTTTTTGAGATACTCTCCGGCGGTGATGATGCTCTCCGTTTCGTAGTAGGGCTTCCAGTCGGCGACGCTGTCGAGGATGATCAGGGTGGTGTGCATGTCGAGACCTTGAGAGAAGCTCTGTAACAACCCGATGTCGCTTGCGACACCATCACTAGCCGCGCACCCGCTCCTTGATCGGGATGTAGCAATAGGATTTGGGGCCAATATACTCGGCACGGGGACGGATCAGCTTATTGTTGCTCCATTGTTCGAGGATATGGGAAGTCCAGCCGATGGTGCGGCTGATGGCGAAGATCGGGGTGAACAGTTCCGTGGGCAGGCCGATGGCGTGGTAGAGCGAGGCGGTGTAGAGGTCGACGTTGGGGAAGACCTTGGTCTTTTCCACCACCACCTTCTCAATCTCCCGGGTGATCTCGAAGAAGGTGGTATTTCCGGCCTTCTCCGCCAGCGTCTTGGCGTAGCAGCGCAGCAGGTCGACGCGCGGGTCTTCGCAGCGGTAGACACGATGACCGAAGCCGGGGATTTTTTCCTTGGCCGCAAGCTTGGTCTCAATAAACGCCTTGGCCTTACTCGGTTCGCCGATCTCGTTGAGCAAGAGCATCACCTCCATGTTGGCGCCCCCGTGCAGAGGGCCCTTGAGGGTGCCGATGGCCGAGGTTACCGAGGAATAGATATCGGCCATGGTCGAGGCGGTGACCCGGGCGGAAAAGGTTGAGGCGTTCAGTTCGTGGTCGGCGTGGAGAATCAGGGCGGCGTCAAAGGCCCGTTCTGCCAGAGGATCCGGCTCCACGCCGAACAAGGCGTAGAGGAAGTTGTAGGCGATGCCGTGGCCGGGCAGGGGCTTGAGCGGTTCCTTGCCTTCACGCAGACGCTGGTGGGCGGCGATCAGCAACGGGATGCGCAGCGCCAGACGTTGCGCCTTGCGCAAACTGGCGTCGAGCCCGGTGTTGCCGCTGTCCGGATCCCAGTGGCCGAGGGAGGAGACGGCAGTGCGGATCACCTCCATCGGTGTCGCCGCCTTGGGGAACATGCGCAGGATCATCACCGTCTCCACCGGCAGAGCCATGGAGCCGGTGAAGCCGGCGAGAAAGGCCTTAAATTCAGTGGGACGGGGTAAAGCGCCATACCAGAGGAGATAGGCGACCTCCTCGAAGGTCGACTGTTTAGCCAGCTCGATGGCGTCGTAACCGCGATAGACCAAGCGGCCTTCGTTACCGTCGATGTAGCAGATTTCCGATTCGCAGATGGTGATGTCGGCCAGCCCTTGACCGGCGATGGACGTGGACGGCTCCTTTTCCTGAACGTTCGGCATGGTACTTCCTCCGGGGATTGGTGATTGTCAACAAAGAAGACAATATATCATACTTACCCGTTTTGTGGATATTTTTCCAAAGGGGCTTCCTCTTCCGACCAAGGTCTTGCAGTTTGGACGAAAAGAGGAGGTGAAGGGCCAGGGCGGGGTCAGCGCTGTGTCGGGATATCCGTTGTCGCCCGGCCTCCGGTGCGTGATTTGAGCCACTGTTGCAATTGTTCCATGTACAGATAGAAAACCGGGGTGACGTAAAGGGTCAAACTCTGCGAGAAGAGCAGGCCGCCAACCACCGCCAGGCCGAGGGGCCGGCGTGATTCAGCCCCGGCGCCATAGCCGAGGGCGATCGGCAGTCCGGCCATGAGGGCGGCCAAGGTGGTCATCATGATCGGCCGAAAGCGGATAATGCAGGCCTCGCGGATGGCGTCGTGCGGGCTCTTGCCCTGG
>CAYSON010000116.1:2176-8682 GCA_964432635.1 uncultured Desulfopila sp. | reverse complement strand
CCTCAGTCGGCCCTCTGGCCGACTACGACAAACTCCTGTCATCGTCTTCAATATTGCCAAAAGGGCGGTGGGCTTACTGGCCATCGGCCCCATTGACGCCATCGAGGTCAACGCCGACATCGACGATGTCACCCTCAGCCAACCGGGAATCATGGGTTCAATCATCATCGATCAGCACACCACCATGCTGGTCAATGTTTTTGAGATGGTACAAGCCCTCTATCCCCAGTGGTTCGTTGAACGGGAGAAGGTGGTCTTCGACCCAGCCTCCGACATCAAACCGCCAACCATTCTTATCGCCGAGGATTCGAAATTTTTCCGCAATCAGGTCAAAGGGTACATGACCGAGGTCGGCTACGACGTCATTGAGGCCGAGGATGGGTTGGAGGCCTGGGATAAGCTGCATGAGTTCGGCGACCAGATCACCCTGTTGGTCACCGACATCGAGATGCCCAACATGAACGGCTTTGATCTCACTCAGCGCATCCGCCAAGATGCAAAATACGGGCAATTGCCGATCATCGCCCTGACCACCCTGGCCTCGGCCGAGGATGTGGCGAGAGGTCAAGCGGTGGGCGTCAACGAATACCACATCAAACTCGACAAGGAACGGCTCATGGTTTCAGTGCACGACTACGTCAAGAAAACCCATTGACAACATGCCGGGTAACCGCCCCCGAAAATTCGCAATCACACAATGGTACTCTTATGGCAGATAGCAGATCGCTTGCAGACAACAAACGAATAGTCGAACTCGCCACCTTTTATGTCGGAGACGCCCTGTGCGGCATGGACATCCTCAAGGTGCAGGAGATCAATAAACTGATGCAGATGACCAAGGTGCCCCAGGCCCCTGATTACGTCGTCGGCATCCTCAACCTTCGCGGCCAGATCGTCACCATCATTGATCTCGGCCTCAAACTCGGCCTGGGGGCCACTGACTTGAGCGCTGATCCGCGCAATATCATCGTCAATTCCGCAGGCGGAGCAGTCGGCCTCTTGGTGCGCCGGATCAGCGATGTGGTCAGCGCCAACATGGAGCGACGAGAACCGGCCCCGGCCAATATGCGCGGCATTCAGGGCGAATATTTCACCGGTGTCTATAAAACTGACAACAACCTCATCGGCATTCTCAACGTCGACAAGGTTCTGAGCATTGAGGACTAGCAGAAGATGATCGGCAGCAAAAACCTTCGTGTCCTGGTGGTCGACGATACCATCGTCTATCGCAAGGCGGTTTCCGATATCGTTGAAGAGATCCCCGGCGTGGAACTCGCCGGGGTCGCTCACAACGGCAAGATCGCCTTGGCAAAGATCGCCACCCTCAAGCCGGACATCCTCACTCTTGACATCGAGATGCCGGAGATGAACGGCATCGAGGTGCTGGTGGAGTTGCAGAAAAAGCATCCCGGGGTGGGAGCTATCATGCTCTCTACCTTGACCTCGGAAGGCAGCCAGATGACCCTCCGCGCCCTTGAGCTCGGTGCCTTTGATTTCATACTCAAGCCTCAGAGCAAGAACCAGGTTGACGGCAAAAAGGAACTGCGCACCCTCTTGGAACCGATGCTCAAGGCCTTTGCCAAGTCGCGCTTTTCTCCCTCCTCGCTGCTCGCGAAACAAAGGATAGGTGGCACTTCCTTCACCTCGCCGCAGAAAGCCGCAACATCGCCAACCCTGAGCAGACCGATGGTACCGGTCAAGCCGTCGGCGCAGCGGCGCGGCAAGTCGGAGATTGTTGTCATCGGCATCTCCACCGGCGGGCCCAACGCCCTCAACCAGATGTTGCCGCAATTGCCCGGCGACCTCGGCGTGCCGGTGCTCATCGTCCAGCATATGCCCCCGGTGTTCACCAAATCCCTGGCCGCAAGTCTTGATAAAAAATGCGCCCTGACGGTGAAAGAGGCGGTCAACGGCGAGAACATTCTGCCCAACATGGTCTATATTGCCCCCGGCGGTAAGCAGATGAAGTTGACTGCCGGTACCGACGGCCTCAATCGGCGCATCAAGATCACCGACGATCAACCGGAAAACTCCTGCCGGCCTTCTGTCGATTACCTTTTCCGATCAGTGGCCGACTACTATGTCGGCAGGACCACGGCGGTAATCATGACCGGGATGGGCTCAGACGGCACCCAGGGGCTGGGAATTCTCAAACAGAAAGCGGCCTACATTATCGGCCAGGACGAGGCTTCCTGTGTTGTCTACGGCATGCCCAAGGCCCCGGCGGAAATGGGCTATCTTGACACAATCGTGCCATTGCACAAAATTGCCGCAGAAATCGTCGCCAGCGTCAAATAATGAAACCGCCACTCCCTAGCCAATCATCCTCGACCAGCGAGCGACCATGATCAAGATCAATCCCGCCGAACTCAAGCTCGTGGCGCAATACATCCAGGAGATTTCCGGCATATATCTCGACCAGAGCAAAGCCTATCTCTTCGAGACGCGTCTCAGTTCGGTGGCCGAGAGCCATGGCTGCAAATCTTACCAGGAGCTGCAAGCCAAGGCCAAGCAAGACAACAACAAGGTTATCGAAAAGGCGATCGTCGACGCCATCACCACCAACGAAACCCTGTTTTTCCGGGATAAGGGTCCTTTCGAGCTGCTGCAGCATAAGATCTTGCCCGAGGTCATTGACGCCAGAGCCGCCAAGGGCGGAGGACGCACCCAGATAAAAATTTGGAGCGCGGCCTCTTCCACCGGCCAGGAATTGTATTCCATCGCCATTGTCATCAAGGAGCTGCTGCGCGATGCCCCCGGCTATGTTTTCACCCTGCTCGGCACCGATATTTCCGACGCGGCCATCGCTCAGGCCAGCTACGGCAAATACAACCGCTTTGAAATCGAGCGCGGTCTCGACAAAAAATTTCTGCAAAAGTATTTCAATCTTTTCGGCGATTCCTGGAAGATCAAGGACGAAATCCGCGCCATGGTCAACTTCCGCAAACTCAATCTGATGCAGCCATTGTCAGCGCTGGGCAAGTTCGACATCATCTTCTGTCGCAACGTTGCCATCTATTTCACCCTGGAAGACCGCAAGAAGCTCTTCAACAAATTGGCGGACTGCTTAACCGACGACGGCTACCTGATCATCGGCTCAACCGAATCGCTCACTGGGGTCTGCCCCCGGTTTATTCCCAAGCGCCATCTCCGCACCATATTTTACCAAAAGCAATAGCGAGGCGATCTTATGAAAAATTTATCAATTCTGGTCGTCGACGATGATCCAGTGGTTCGGCACCTGCTCGAACAACGACTAAAGAAGGAACGCTATCAGGTCGACATCGCCGAAGACGGCTATGCTGCCGAGAGGATGATGCGCCAACGCTTTTACGACGTGGTCCTCACCGATCTGATGATGCCGGGTGAACTCGGTGGCATCGAGGTGTTGGAACTCGCCAAGGAGATCAACAATCGCACCGAGGTACTGCTCATCACCGCCCACTCCTCGATCAATTCGGCGGTGGAGGCGATGAAGAAAGGGGCCGTCGATTACCTGGAAAAACCAATCAACTTCGATGAGTTGTTTCTCCGCATCGACAAGATCGCCAACATGCAAACCATCCTGCGCAGTGCCCAGGACCTGCAGTTGGCCATGGACACCACCGAAAACGCCGCCGCCGCAACCATCCAACATCTCGAAATGATGGTGGCCAGACTGCAACAGTCCATCACTGATATCGAAACCATTTTACTCGATGAGGATCTTGACGAACTCGATCGCATCCACAAGGCGATAACCATCGCCAGTCAGACATAGCCGCGTTTTTCTCGTCGCTTTTCTTGATCAAACGAGTGACTTCGGCTATTTCTCGGCATTCAGCTGGGCATCTTTGAGACCAACTGCCGCCTCAGCCTTGGCCTCGTCGAGCATGGCGCCCTTGACCTTGGCTCCGGTGAAATCAGCACCGGTCAAATCAGCCTTGTACAAGTCGGCATTTTTTAAGGAAGCGCTCTTGAGATTTGCCTTGCGCAGCAGCGTGCCCTTGAGGTTGGCACCATCAAGATCGGCGCCTTCGAGGTTGCAACCACTGAGATCAGCCTTTTCCAAATCGGCCTTGGCAAGATTCTTGCCGGCAAGATTGCAATCGGTCAGCTTGCAGCCATAGCACTTCTTGGTGTCAAGAAACGCGGCGAGTTTGTCCCCTCCCCCCTCTTTGCCCACAGCCACTTTGATCGCTTCGGGGCTCTTCTGCCTTTCCGGCGATGGTGCCTCAGCCTTTTTTTCCGCAATCGATTGCCCCTTGGTCGGTGGCTTTGGCGCAGGTTTAGTTGGTTCAGCCTCGCTGACTTTTTCGGGCGCCACCACCGCCTTGGCGCTCTGCGCTGGCGGCTCTGCTTTGGCTACTTGTTCAGATCTTGGCGCAGGCTCGGTTTTGATGACCGGCTCGGCCTTAACCTCGGGCTCGGCCTTGGCTATCTGCTCAACTTTGGGTGCTGGCTCAGCCTTGGCGATCGGCGCGGCTTTGGGCGCTGACTCGGCCTTGGGGGCCACCTCCCTAACCTCGCTCCTTTTTTCCACCACCGCCACTTTCGCCTGTTCAGCCAGCGGCGGTGGTTCATCAACCATCGCCGCCAACGGAGGCGCCACCTTCTTGGCCGGTGGCGCGGCTGCCTCGGTGACCGCTGGTGGAGCAATCTTGACCTCAGCTGCTGAAGGCGGTGGCGAGACCACCGTTTGCGTAACTTTTGCAGTCCCAGTATCTTTGACCGGCTCGCTTTCGATGGCTACCTTAGCTGGCTCTGTGGCCTTTTTCGGGGTGACGGTATCGGCAACAAAAACCTGTTTTTCCACCTCCGGCTCGCCAACATTGGCATAGGGACGGGCGGCAACGAATTCCCCATCAAAGAGCGCTCCTTGGTGATAGGAACTGTCCAGGGAAGCGCCACGCAGGTCGGCACCACGCAGATCGGCATCGCTGAGATCACTCCCCCCGAACAAAGTACCACGCAGGTTGGCTTGGCGGAGATTAGCGCGAGAGAGATTGGTCAGGGTAACTTTGGCCCCGGAAAGGTCCGCTCCTTCCAGATCGGCACCGGCCAACTCAAGCCGATTGAGAGTGGCGCCGGCGAGATTACACCCCTTGCAACTCTTCGTCTGCTGCAACGTTTCGAGATTTTCTTTAAGCGCCGGACCATCCGCAGCGAGGGCTGATGGTGGTCCCGACAAATGGAGGGCAAAAAGGGTGCAAAGCACCGATATCGGTTTATACATGGCTGGTTTGTTCATAAAAGGATGTGGCTCCCATTGGTGAATCAAGGCTGGAGGTGTGTGGTAAAAACGACTATCAACAGGCTGTAGACCATACAGCATTTGCCAAAAGGGTGTCAACTGTGCGATGTTTTTACGCCATATCATCAGCCAGAGATAGTTTTTTTGGGCGAGGCATTTGCCTTTTGCAGATTGCTTGCGATATACTTCACCCAACCACTCTTCACCGCAACATTTCAATCCAGGAGGATCTGTTTCATGAATGGTAAAAGTAGTTCCCTCAGTCTTCGCATGGCAGCCAGTTCTGGCGTGATTCTCGTCATGTTGGCGATCGTCAGTGTCTTTTGCTGGATCGGCTTCGAATCGCTATTTGATGCCGCCAAGCATCAGAACTATCTCTCAGGGATCAAGGCCATTGCCCTGGAAAAGGAAGGTGATCACCTGCGCTGGCGCGGCGCCATTCTCGAATTTCTCCTGGCGACCGACGCCAAGGCGCAACTCAACGTGGAAAGCAATGACCACAAATGCAAACTGGGCCTGTGGCTGTACGGTGAAGAACGGCAACTGGTGGAAAAGAAGCTGCCGAGCATCACTCCCCTTTTGACGCAGTTGCAAACGCCTCATAAGGACCTCCACGAGAGTGTCATCGCCATGCAGGAAAAAATAACCAAACTCAAGGAACGTAACCTCTATCTACCGGAGGTCGAGACCATCTTTCGGGAAAAAACCACACCCTCTCTGAACAAGGTCGCTGAACAGCTTCATGCCATCGTCGCCCTTATCGATACCGATGTGAAGGCGAGCACCGCCGCCCTCGAAGATCGGGTAAGCATGCAAAAATCGCTCATCGCCATCGTGTCCCTGGCTGCCCTCATCGCCGGCATCTTGCTCAGCTGGATGATCGGCGGGTCGATAATCAAGGTGATGAAACAGGCGGTCGCCTTTGCCGAAAAAACCGCCCAGGGGGATCTCACCGGCTCGCTAGAGCTGAAACGAAAGGATGAGTTGGGGGCGATGGTTTCGGCGATCAGCAACATCAGCAGTGGTCTGAGCACCATGATCGGCAAGATGAGCGGCGAGGTGGTTGGCCTGGCCTCCTCGTCCAACGATCTCACCAGCCTTTCTCGAAAAATGTCCGGGAACGCCACCATCGTCTCCGATATGGCTAACAGCGTCGCCGCCGCCACGGAAGAAATGAGCGCTAACATGAATTCGGTGGCGGCAGCCAGCGAGCAGGCCTCCACCAACGTCAATAACGTCGCCATTGCCACCGAGGAGGTTTCCTCTTCCATCT
>CAYSON010000116.1:0-2166 GCA_964432635.1 uncultured Desulfopila sp. | reverse complement strand
AAAGACCAGGGAGGCCCGAACCATCACTGGCATCGCGGTGTCACTGGCTCGCAGTTCCAGTATCAAGGTCGATGCCCTTGGTGCCGCCGCCGAGGCAATCAGCAAGGTCACCCAGACCATCACCGAAATCTCCGACCAGACCAACCTGCTCGCCTTAAACGCCACCATCGAGGCGGCCAGAGCGGGTGATGCTGGCAAGGGCTTTGCCGTGGTCGCCAATGAGATCAAGGAACTGGCCAGACAAACCGCCGCCGCAACCGGCGAAATCCGCAACAGTATTGAATCGATCCAAAGCTCGACCTCGGATACGGTCAAAGAAATCCGCGAGATCTCCGAGGTTATCAACAAGGTCGACGACATCGTCGCCGGTATTGCCGTCTCGGTGGATGAGCAGAATGCCACCACCGGGGAGATTTCCGAAAACATCCAGCAGGCCGCAGTGGGAATTTCCGAAGTCAACGGCAACGTCGCCCAGTGTTCGACCGTCTCCTCACAGGTGGCGATGGATATCGCCAAGGTCAGCCAGACCGCCGCTGATTTGGCACGCAATGGCGGCGATGTCGAAACAAGTGCTGAGGATATCGCCCAGATTGCCGTCTACCTGCGCACTCTTTCGACACAATTCAAACTCAACCCCAAATATCTGGAAATGACCGCGGAAAAGTCCACGGTCAACGGTAACGTACCCGATCTCATGGCCTGGGACAGCGATCTGGTCCTCGGCATTCGCCAGATCGATGACCAGCACAAGCAGTTGGTTGGCATGGTCAATGATTTGCACCGCGCCATGAAAGAGCGGCGTAGCACAACAATATTGGCTGGAATCCTCGAGCGCCTTGCCTCTTATACCGGCTACCACTTCGGCAACGAAGAGGAGCTGTTCAAGAAACACGGTTATCCCGAAACGGAGCCACACCTCAAGATTCACAGGGATCTGGTAGCCAAGGTGCTCGATTTCAAAAAACGTGTCGAACACGGCGACGCCACTATTTCCATGGACCTGATGCAATTCCTCAAGGACTGGCTGGCCAACCACATCAAGGTAACCGACAAGAAATACGTGCCCTTCCTGCAGGGCAAGGGTCTGCGGTAAGGTGTTGTTGAAAATTACCTACTGCAGCTCAACGTATTTTGCAGCATAAAAGGCCATAAATAAATGGATAGAAAAGGCCATTGATCTGTCCATGCCGAGAATGAATGGCTTGGAACTCTTCAAGGCGTAAATGGGGGAGTCCGCCGTCCCTACCCCAGCGAGCGGTAGTGATTGGCGGTATCCTTCAGGAATATTGACAAACTGTTGGAAACTCGCATCAGTTCCACCGTCAATGGCATCTCCCGCCTAAAGAATATTGCACATCTGTTGCAGCATGGTCTCTTGCTCCGGCGTCAGTTCGAGAAACTCGACCCCAATCCCCGGTAATTCTCGGCCTTTTCCCCAACATACAATTCTTTTCACCTCTACCAGTATCGTCCCCACCCTCTTTTCTTCGGCGAATGCCAGCCGCATCCTTTTACCCAACTGCCATCTTCCGTAGCTGACAAGAAAGCAGCCCCCCGGCGAGATATCCTTAGTTGCCAAGCGTCGCGGCCGTTGCTGTGCCTCATCCACCCACAGCAAAACCGGAAAATAAGCCTGTTTTCTTGGGAAACCGCGCAATTTTTGGGGTTGGCAGTGGCGACAATGTATATCGACAAAGTCGGCCAAGCCTTTCTCTACCCCCTGCCCGGGGTGAAAAACGCGAATCGTTCCCCTGTGGCTATTATGCTGCAGGTGCGCCGTTGGAAACCTAGCCGTCAGGCGATATACCTCCGCCTTGTTATGACGGATAGCCTTCATCTTTGCCTTGACATCAAAGAGCAGCCCGTGGAAATGTTGCTCCGCCACCGCCTCGGGAACTGGAAAGATGTCAGCCATGACCACCACCTCAACCCCGCACATGGCGAGTTCTCGGCAATAGCATTCCCGCGAGAAGCCGTCTTCCGCCACCAGCAGCAATCTGACCTGTGCGCCGCTAACGCTGCGAGGAACCGGCATCTGCATCGCTGCTATTCTTGAGGAAGGGGGCGATAACGCTTGTCGCAATCCTGCTCATGACATCGATTGGTTCCACCTGGTTGTGATGTTCTCGATAGAATTGCTCTACTCCACTATAGTGTTGCCACTTT
>CAYSON010000115.1:0-8683 GCA_964432635.1 uncultured Desulfopila sp. | reverse complement strand
GGCAATGCTCTGGCCAAGAGACGTCTTGCCGACGCCGGGAGGACCGACAAAGCAAAGGATCGGACCTTTGGTCGAGGGGTTGAGCTTGCGGACCGCCAGGTATTCGAGAATACGCTCCTTAACCTTGTCAAGCCCGTGATGATCCTCTTCCAGTACGTCCTTGGCCTTGACCAGGTCAAGGACGTCGACGGTGGACTTCATCCACGGCACATCGAGAATCCAGTCGATATAGGTGCGGATAATGGTCGCCTCGCTGGAATCGGGGTGCATCATTTCCATTCGACTGAGCTGCTTCTGGGCCTCCTTGCGCACCGTTTTGGGCATCTTGGTGCGGCGAATCTTGCGTTCGAGTTCGTCTATCTCCTGGGTGCGCTCGTCGACATCGCCTAATTCCTTTTGCAGGGCGTGCAGTTGTTCGCGCAGAAAATACTCGCGCTGAGATTTGCTCATCTCCTCCTTGGCGTCATTTTGAATCTTGGCCTGTACCGTCGACACCTCGAGCTCCTTGGTAAGAAGCTCGTTGACCAGTTTGAGACGCTTTTCCGGATCACGTTCCTCGAGAATGAGCTGCGATTCCGATATTTTTAGTCGGAGGTTGGAACCAACCAGGTCGGCCAACCGCCCCGGCTCCTCGATATTGTTGATGATCATCATCAGGTCAGCAGAGAGGATGCCGCGCAGCGACATTATCTTCTCGGTCTGTTCGCGCACTGCGCGCATCAGGGCCTCGGTCTCCACCGAGATTTCCTTGACCTCCAGTTCCTCAATCACCTCCACCGACACCTGATAGGAGGGCTCGATGCGCAGATACTCCTTGATACGCGCCTTGGACATCGCCTGCACCAGGACTTTGAGGCGACCGTCGGGTAATTTGAGGGTGCGCATGACCATGCACACCATGCCGATATCGTAGAGATCTTCCTTAGTAGGGTTGTCTTTGGTGGCATCCCTCTGGGTCACCAACATCAACAATTTATTGGAGCCGAGGGCCTCGTTGACGGCCTCCACCGACCCGGGACGGCCGACGAAGAGCGGGATGATCATATAGTTGAAGATGACCACATCCCGAACCGCCATCATCGGCAGGACCTCAGGAATTTCCATATCCTCGTTATTGGAAAAATCATCCATGCCGATGCTTAAAGAATCGTTTAATTCCACTCACTCCTCCTGCTCCGCGCTATCAAAAAAAGACTCTGGGCCAGGCGCGACGCACCAAGCCCCTCGATCCTTGTATTGTACCGCTAATTTTCTCTTGATTCAAATAGATAGCCCAAACCTTGCGGTGATACCGCTAAAATGCTTGGAAATACTAAACATCCAGAGATGTTAAGTCAAGCCGGCTTTGCCTCTCCTGGGGTTCTCTTTTCTCTTGAACTTTTACCGCGAGTCTTTCATTAGTAGCAGAGAAATATTTTCTATCGCTTTTAACCTCCATGCCCCCGTCAACGAGAGGTAACTATGCTGACAGTACAATCCTTCTTTGATCTCAACGATCTGGCCCATGCGGAACTGTTTCCGCCCGACGCCCCCGTCTGGCAGCCCTTACATGGCCTCAAATCATTTATGGACGGTCGAGACTATCCGCAGCTCAACCGTACTCTGGTTGGCGACGGCATTCCCCTTCCCGGCCATGTCATTCTCTATGACGGGCGTATGCTACCGGCCACCGAGGCACAGATCACCTACGGTGACGCTACCAAGGGCAAATTAGAGATCCGCGTCGACGGGCGGCTACTCCAGGGTGCCTCGCTGCTCATGGCGGGGGCGACATTTCTTGGCAACCGTATCGACATCGGTCGCGGGGTGTTGGTGGAGTCCGGAGCGATGATCAAATCTCCGACGATTCTTGGCGATTTCTGCGAGGTGCGCCAAGGCGCGTATTTGCGGGGATATTGTCTGGCGGCGAAACGCTGCGTGCTCGGCCACGCCACCGAGATCAAACATTCAATCTTCCTCAACGATGCCAAAGCCGGCCACTTCGCCTACCTCGGCGATTCCATTCTCGGCAGCGACACCAACCTCGGCGCCGGCACGAAATTAGCCAATCTTCGCTTCCTGCCTGGAACGATCACCATCTTCCACGGCGGCGAACGAGTCGACACCAACCTGCGCAAGTTCGGAGCCATCCTTGGAGACACCTGCCAGACCGGCTGCAACTCGGTGACCAGCCCCGGCACGCTCATGGCCAAGGGGTCCATTCTTATGCCCAATGCCACCGCCAAGAGCGGCTACCATCAGGAAAAGGCGGTGCTTAGGTAGATTCGCTGGCAAAAAAGTGGTGCAGGGCGGCGACAATTCTCTCCGCCGCCCTGCCGTCACCATAAGGATTGTTGATATTCCTATCAGTCCCGCCCCCTTCCCCCAAAGCCAATATCCGTTCGCATTCAGTGACAATTTTTTCCTGGTCGGTGCCCACCAGCATCACTGTGCCAGCCTCCACCGCCTCGGGACGCTCAGTAATTTCGCGCATCACCAGAACCTGCTTGCCCAAGGAAGGGGCCTCTTCCTGCACCCCGCCAGAGTCGGTGAGGATCAAGCGGCAGCGATCCATGGCCATGACAAAGGGAATATACTCAAGCGGGGCGATGAGGTGGACGTTGTCGAGTCCCCCGAGCATGGCATGGACCGGCTGGTGCACCTGGGGGTTAAGATGGACGGGATAGACGAAGTGAACCTGCGGATGCCGCCTAGCCAATGTGGCAATCGCCTTACAGATATTGGCAAATCCGACGCCGAAGTTCTCCCGCCGATGACCGGTGATCAGCACGTATGGACGCTGGTCCTGTATCACCTTGGCGGCATTGCCAAACTGCTGAAAATCGATATCCCGTCTGCCGAGTTGCCGCACCGAGAGCAAGGCATCGATCACCGTGTTGCCAGTGACGACAATGCGGTCTTCACCTACACCCTCATCGAGAAGATTTTTCCTGGCCCTAGTCGTCGGGGCAAAATGCAGTCTTGCCAAACGACTGGTCAGCACCCGATTCGCCTCTTCTGGGAACGGTGCCGCCAAGTTGCCGGTGCGCAACCCGGCCTCCACATGACCGACGGGAACGCCTGCATAGAAACCGGCCAGGGCTCCAGCAAAACAGGTGGTGGTATCCCCCTGAACAAGCAGCATATCAGGACGCGCTTCTGCCATAACCCCGCGCAATCCCAGTAACACTCTGCTGGTGATATCGCAAAGATCCTGATTATGCTGCATGATATCAAGATCATAGTCGGGAACGATAGCAAACAGGCGTAATACCTGGTCGAGCATATGCCGATGCTGACCGGTCACACACACCTGACACTGAAAGGCCCTCTCCCCGGCGATCGCGCGCACCACCGGGCCCATCTTGATAGCCTCGGGACGGGTGCCAAACAAGATCATCACCTTTTTGACCGAAAGAGAACTCATTCCCCTTCAAACTCCATCATCGCATACACCGGGCAACCCTTGAGCTGCTGCCGTCCCTTCAGGTCTGGCAGTTCGATGAGAAAGGCGCATTCGAGAATTTCGGCCCCGAGGCGGCGCACCAATTGCACGGTGGCACCAGCAGTGCCGCCGGTGGCGATAAGGTCATCGACGATCACCACCAGCTCGCCGTGATCGATGGCATCCTTATGGATTTCCAGGGTGCCGGAACCATATTCAAGAGAGTAGGACTCTTCTTCGGTTTCCGCCGGCAGTTTACCTTTCTTACGCACCGGAACAAAGCCGATGCCCAGCTGGTGGGCAAGCACCGCGCCAAAGACAAAGCCCCGCGCATCAATACCCACCACCTTGTCGAGTTTGGCCTCTCGGTAGCGCTCGACCAAGAGGTCACAGGCCTGGCGAAACGCCTGAGGATGTTTCATCAGGGTAGTGAGATCGCGAAAGATTACCCCCTTGATCGGCCAATCGACAATACTTCTCACTGTACTTTTGAGATCCATGGCACCCCTTATAAGGATGAGCTATTGAAGGTTTTGATCACCTCGACGAGAAGACCAGTGACGTTATCAGCATTTTTTCGAAAGACGGTGAGGATTTCCTCCCAAGTGACCGGTGGTTCGTCCTCTTTCCAGCAGTCGTAATCAGTCGACATGGCCACCGCCGCGTAGGGAATACCAGCCTCGTTGGCAAGCATGGCCTCAGGCGCCGTCGACATGTTGATGACGTCGGCTCCCCAGAGCCGAAACATCTTTGATTCGGCCACCGTTGAAAACCGTGGGCCCTCTATGGTCACCACGCAGCCTCGGGGATGTAGCGGCAGCTGAAGCCTCTCACCCCCGGCAATCAAGCGTCCGCGCAACTCTTCAGCAAAAGGATGGGCCATGGCGGTATGCTGCGGTCCGGCGGCAAAGGAGTCGTGGAAGGTGTTGGCTCGAAACCTGGTGAAATCGATGAACTGATCTAGCACCACCAAGTGACCGCGCTCGATTTCCCGACGCAGGCTGCCGCAGGCGGTGGTGGCAAGAACATGGCTGACCCCCGCTTCTTTCAAGGCGGTGATGTTGGCGCGATTGTTGACTTGGGTCGGGCTGAGTTGATGGTCGAGCCCGTGGCGGGCAAGAAGAACTGTTTCTATCCCTGCAATGGTGCCGATTTTCAACGGTGCCGAGGGTGCCCCGTAAACGGTTGTCACCTCGACGCTGCGCGCATCCTTGAAAATATCCGGATTTTCTAATCCGGATCCCCCGATGATACCAATCTTCACCATATCCGCTCCTTAACCCTGATCTTTCATGAAAACCACCACCATTGTGCGCCCCGCCTGTGGTGCCGACAGGGAAAATACAATATCGAACTCGGTCGGGCTATGCAATGGTATTTCAGACCAGGGATTGCGAAACCGTTGCCACTCTGTTGACATATCCCCCCGTTTGCCCCATACTTAGCCATACATTCTCGCTTTCTCTTGCCCCCAGCTTTAACCCTTGAGGCATAACACCATGATGGAACTTCGTAAGTTCGTCGCCCCCGAATTCATCTTCGGAGTCGGTGCCATGCAGCTGGTGGGTCGCTACCTGCAAAATTTTGGAGCCCACAAGGCCTTGTTAGTTACCGACCCGGGGTTGATCCACTTCGGCTGGGCTGGCAAGACGCTCGACATTCTCCGTGCCCAGGGCATTGCTGCCGCCGTCTTTTCCGGAGTCTCCCCCAACCCCCGCGACAGTGAGGTTATGGCCGGCGCAGAGCTCTACCGAGATGAGCACTGCGACGTCATAGTGGCCATTGGTGGTGGCAGCCCAATGGATTGTGCCAAGGGAATCGGCATCGTCAGCACCAACAAGCGACACATCCTCGAAATGGAGGGTATCGATCAGGTTGGGGTTCCCGGACCGCCGTTGGTCTGTATTCCCACCACCGCCGGAACCTCCGCCGACGTCTCGCAGTTCGCCATCATCAACCACACAGAGGACAAACGAAAGATCGCCATTATCAGTAAGACCATGGTGCCCGATGTCGCGCTCATCGATCCCATGACCACAGTCACTATGCCACCCTATCTCACGGCCTGCACCGGCATGGATGCCTTGGTACATGCGGTCGAGGCCTATGTTTCTACCGCTAACTCGCCGCTTCTTGATCTCCATGCCCTTGAGGCGATTCGGCTGGTGTGCACTACCTTACCCAAGGTGCTCGCCACCCCGGACGACGTAGCTTTGCGCAACGATATGACCCTGGCCAGTCTCCAGGCCGGCTTGGCCTTCTCCAATGCCAGCCTGGGGGCGGTGCACGCCATGTCCCACAGCCTCGGCGGCTTGCTCGATCTGCCGCACGGCGAATGCAATGCCTTGCTCCTGCAGCACGTGGTCAACTACAACTTTTCCGAGGCATCCTTGCGCTACCTGAAGATCAGCGAGGCCATGGGTCTGCACCTGCAAGGCCTTTCCGCGAAAGCGGCGCAACGAGCTATTTTTGCCACAATCGACGAGCTGAAGAAACAGGTCGGCATCACCAACACCCTGGGGCAACAGGGTGCCCGCCTAGCCGACATTCCCGCCCTCGCCGAGAAGGCCCTGCGGGATCCATGCATGGTCACCAACCCCCGCAGCCCTACGCGCCGCGACATCGAGGTTGTTTATGAAGAAGCCCTCTGATGCAGAGGATGCCCGCGAGCAATTACGGCAGAGCATCATCGGTTTCGGGGAACGCTCGATCCGCAAGAGCTATTACCCCGAACTGCAGCAGCGTATCGCCGAACTGGAAGAGCGCAACCTTGCACTATGCCAAGAAATCGCCGCCAAGGAGGCAGCCCAAGACTCGTCGCGTAAGCTTGGCCGTCAGTTGCAGCAGTCGCAAAAAATGGAGGCGATCGGCACCTTGGCCGGCGGCATTGCCCACGACTTCAACAATATTCTCACCGTCATCATCGGATATTCCGAGCTTGCCAAAATTCAAACGCAAACCCTCTGTCAACATCACCCATGTCCGGCCAACAAGGAACTCGATCAGGTCCTGCGCGCCGCCGAACGCGCCAAGGAGCTGGTTCGGCAGATACTTACCTTTAGCCGCCGCCAGGACAACGACCGGACACCTTTGAGTATCATGCCGATCCTGGAAGAAGCCCTGGGGCTGTTACGTGCCTCTCTGCCACAATCGATCGACATCAGGACCAAGTTCTTCTGCGGCAACGCCTGTATCTTCGCCAATGCCGTGCAAATTCAGCAAATTGTCATGAATATCGGCACAAACGCCCACCATGCCATGCGCGACAACGGTGGTATTCTTGCGGTGGAGGCAGAGCGTATCGAAATCGAGGCGTTCGACGAGAACAGCAAACATCTGTTACTCACTCCGGGTCCATACCTGCTGCTCAAGATAAGCGATAACGGCTGCGGCATGGAACATTCCCTTCTCAACAAGATCTTCGATCCCTATTTTACCACCAAAACCCCAGACCAGGGCACCGGCATGGGGCTGGCGGTGGTACACGGTATCGTCAAGAGCCACAGTGGCCATATCACCGCCTACAGCGAACCTGGCAAGGGCACCAGTTTTCTCATCTATTTACCGATGGTTAGCGAAGAATCCCCGGCACAGGAGGAAGTACCAGAAGAAGCAGTACCTTTGGGCAGTGAACGTATCCTCCTCGTCGACGACGAACCTCAGGTGATGGAAACGCAGGCGCGCCTCCTTGAGAGTCTTGGCTATACCGTCACCCCCTTTTCCGACCCAACACTTGCGTTGCGATGCCTACAGGACAATCCCGAGAACGTTGATCTCTTCGTCACCGACATGACCATGCCGAAAATGAGCGGAGCGGCCCTTGCCGAGCAGGCGCTAAGCATCCGTCCCGACCTGCCGATCGTCCTTTGTACCGGTTTTAGCGAGCTGATCAACGAAGATCGCGCCCGATCCATGGGAATCACGGCATTTGCCATGAAGCCATTGACCCGGAAATCGATCGCTGCCATCGTCCGCCGGGCTCTCGATGGTCAATAAGGTTCGCGCATAGCGCACCGCTTCTGATTGTACTCTGCCGATGCTCCCACCACATATCGCCGCCCCAAAACCTCCTTGTCACCGGCAACGCGTTCTCTTGCTCCTCGTGCTGTTGATCTTTATCATTGGCAGCGACCAGCTCAGCAAATACCTGGCTCGCGAATTGCTCCCCCCTACCGGGAGCAGCTACCTGGCTGGCCTGGTACATCTGTCGCTGGTGAAGAATCATGGAGGCTTTCTTGGGATTGTTGCCGATCTTCCTGAAAGTGCCCGTTTTCTCTTTCTAACCGTTTTCGTCGGCCTGCTACTCATCGCCTCTCTGGTGTTTCTGCTCCACCCTACCGGGCGACATTCACCGCTGTGGATGCCGCTGACATGCATTACCGCAGGCGGGCTCAGCAACCTCCTCGACCGCTTCTATGGCGATGGAGGCGTCACTGATTTCCTCATCCTCGGTTATGGTCGACTGCAAACAGGTATCTTCAATCTTGCCGATGTGGTTATCCTCATCGGCTCCTTCGTCTTCGGCTTTCTTCTCTTTCGCGGCAGCAACGACTCATCATGACTCTGCCTGGCCCCAAACGCGAACATATTTTTTACGAGCGTTTCCAAACTGATTCAGGTAAAAATTAGGGTTTCCACTGGTTGCTGGACGTAACTGCAACTGCGCAACAACCCACACCCATAACATCATTCACGGAGTCTCCAATGCTGCAGGTAGGATTTGTCGGTTGGCGAGGAATGGTCGGTTCTGTCCTCATGGAGCGGATGGTTGCCGAAAACGATTTTAGCGGCTTCAATCCAGTGTTTTTTACCACCTCTCAGGTTGGTGAAAAAGGTCCTGAGGTGGGTGGTAACAAACCCTTGGAAGACGCGATGAACATAAAGCGGCTGGAGGAGATGGACATCATCGTCTCCTGCCAAGGTGGCAGCTACACCACCAGTGTCTACGAAACGCTGCGTCGGCGCTGGAATGGCTACTGGATCGACGCCGCCTCTACCCTGCGCATGAAGGATGACGCCATCATCATCCTCGACCCAGTCAACCTCGGGGTGATCGAGAAAGCCCTGGATAGCGGCATCAAAAATTATATCGGCGGCAACTGCACCGTCTCCCTGATGCTCATGGGCCTCGGCGGCCTCTTCGCGGCCGATCTGGTGGAGTGGATCAGTTCCATGACTTACCAGGCAGCCAGCGGCGCCGGGGCCAAGAACATGCGCGAGCTGCTGCGACAGATGGGTGAGTTGGCAGGCGAAGTAGAC
>CAYSON010000114.1:0-8685 GCA_964432635.1 uncultured Desulfopila sp. | reverse complement strand
ACCATGTAAAACATGACATAGGCGACCAACAAGGTGAGCGCAAGCTGAAAGGTCTGACCGAAAATGTAGAGTGTCGCCGGCTTGCCACCCTTGAAGTACGGTTTGAACTCCTGGAAGTTGGTTTCAAGCCCGATGGAGGTAAAGGCCAGGGCAAAGAACCACTCGCGAAGCAGTCGAGAGAAACTGCGCAACACCCCATGATCGAGAACGGCGGTGCTGTAATCGTTGCCAAAAGAGTTGAATAACAGTGAAAAGACGACGGAAGCGGCAATGAAGCCGACAACGAATTTGGGAGAGCGATACCAGATTTCCCACCAGCTGACCCGCTGCCCAGGGGCACATTCGACCCTGGCACACCAATAGACGGCTACGCAGAAGGCGACGACGCCGATCAATATATTCTGAATCATCTTGATGGTGGCCGCCACGTACAACGCCTTTTCGCCGTAGAAGGCCCCGGCCGCGGCCACCGCACCGGTCGAATCGATGGTCGACCCCATCCAGGCACCGGCAAGGATCTCCGGCATGCCGACAAGTTTGGCAAAGGCCGGCTGCCCAACCATGCACACCGCGGTAAAAATCATTGACAAGCCAATGGCCAGGGTCAGCTCCTCTTTTTTGGCGCGACAGGCGGCCGCTGTGGCAATGGCCGCCGAGACCCCGCACACCGACATATCGGCGGAGATGGTGATGTTGAGCGTCTTGGAGGGCATCTTCAAGATCTTCTGCCCAAACCAATAGGTGAGAACCAGGGTAATCGGCGTGCAGATCCAGGCCACAAAAATACCCGGTTTACCGATGGCGAGAATCTTGCCGAAAAGGATTTCGGCACCGAGCAGCACCAGACCGGTCTTGATGAAGAACTCGGTTTGCACCGCCGGCAACACCCATTTCGGGGTGCCGATGGTATTGGAAATGAGCATGCCGAAGATGATTGCCCAAAGCGGAAAGCCAAAGCCCCAGTGTTTCATCAGCGACTGCGTCTCGGCCATATAGGCAAGGATGGCGAGAAGGAAGACGAAGAAAAAGCCGATAAAGAATTTGCCAAAGGATTCACCCATGATCGCCTTGGCCACCCCGAAAAAGAGCGCGATGGCCACCCCTAAGCCGAGCAGGTAGGGGAAGCGGTTGAAGGGCTTGGCGCCGGCCTTGGATTTGGCCTTCGCGGCCTTGTCCACGGCCACGGTCCAGGCCTTGATGTCGTTCTCGGCGGCAGTGTTCAACTCCTTGTCGGCGAATTTGGCGGTAGCGGCGGCAGCCTCTGCGGCCTGGGCCTTGGCGAAGGCCTTATCTTCGGCTTCCTTGGTCTTGGTGACAGCCTCCTTGCCGGCACCATTGATGGCGTCGGCCTGGGCCTGACTGCGATAGAGGGCGTCAAGGGGGTTGCTCTGCCAATCGCTCGGCGAGGCCAAAAACTCTTTCAGGGTTTTGGCGTAGCCTTCATTGGAAGCGGCAATTTTTTTCTTGGCGGCAGAGGCCTTGTGCCAGGCAATGGTCTTGAAGGGCGCCTTTGCCGCCTCCTCCTTCATGATACCGTTATATTTGGTGAAATCTGCCTCCATGTTGGCCGGAGGCTGGGGCATGAAAATCAGCAGGCCGACGATGAGGATCAACGCCCCCATCCATATCGCCATCCAATCCTCCTTGGTGTAGAGATCCTTGAATGTAGTCTTTCCGCTGTCCAAGACCACATAGCCTTTGTCACCACTTGCTGATGCATCTGCCATAGTGCCCTCCTGTTGGTCCATAGAAAAGAAAACTTACCTGGCTCCTCCATTGTTACCCAAGCGACGACAGCCAGTCACCCTAACTTCCTCATTGCCTTTTATAATCCTAGCTCGCCCCATGCTCTTTTGCAATGCCTATTAGGGAATTCCCCGCCTCAAATAGATATCGATACCCACGCCTTCCCCCTCCCTGCCCGGCAACATCCCGTCCGGTGTCCTTGACTTCGTCATATCCTTTTTGATAGAAGAAAAAGAGCGCCGTCAGCACAAAACCGCTCAACGCCCCGGACATTCCCACCCGACCAGCAGCAAGGAGACTTGCCAATGTGCAGCGCCACCATCCTGGTAGTTGAAGACGACAAAAGCCATGCCCACCTGCTGCGCAGCATGCTTGAAGGTCGCGACTATAGGGTTTGCGGACCGGTTGCCTCCGGCGAGGCGGCGCTGGACCTTCTTATCGCGCAACCCATCGACCTGGTGCTGATGAATATCAAGCTGGCGGGATCCCTCGACGGGGTCAAGACCGCCGCCGCCATTAATCGCGACCACCAGATACCGGTGGTCCTGCTCAGCGGCGCTTCTTCCCCGGAACAGCTGCTCGAGCTGGCCGGCGAGGCCGAACCTTACGGTTTTCTCGCCACGCCGGTAACCGAGGAGACCCTCCACCCCACCATCACCTTCGCCCTCTTCAGCCACCGTCGCGACCGCGCCCGGCGGCAACGTCAGCTGGAACTTCTCGCCGGTGAGGCGCAAGCACGACGTCACCTCGAAACGGAGCTGTCGCGGATGCTGGACGAGAAGGAGCAGGCGCTGCGACAATTGCGCGAACAGCGAAGACTGCAACTGTCGCTGGTCGAAAATATTCCCCTGCCGGTGTTCACCAAGGACAAGGCTGGTCGCTATCTCCTTTGCAATAGCGCTTACAAGGAGTTCTTCGGCAGGAGCGACGAGGAGATCATCGGCCTCGACGCCTACGCCATCCACCCCCCGGACCTGGCCGGAATCTATCTCGACAAGGACGAAGAACTGCTGCGCCTTGGCACCGTGCAGCATTACGAGACCAAGGTGCGCAACAGTAGCGGCGAGTATCGCGACGGCATTGTCCACAAGGCCGTGCTGCGCAACGAAGACGGCGAAGTCATTGGGCTGGTCGGCACCATTCTCGACATCACCGAGCGCAATCGCGCCGAAGAGGAGAAAAAACGGCTGCAGACCCAGCTCCTGCAAGCCCAGAAGATGGAGGCCATCGGCACCCTTGCCGGCGGCATCGCCCACGATTTCAATAACATTCTTGGCGCCATCATCGGCTACGCGGAGATGGTCCGCGACGACAGCCCGCCCGGCTCGACCGCCGCCCACGACCTTGATCAGATCCTCCTTGCCGGTAACCGCGCCAAGGATCTGGTTATGCAGATCCTCGCCTTCAGCCGACAATCGGAAAAGGCGCGCATTCCCCTGCAGCCGGCGACCATCATCAAGGAAACCATCAAGCTGCTGCGCGCCTCGCTGCCCACCACCATCGCCATCACGACCAAAATCGATGGTTCCACCATGCCGATTCTCGCTGACCCGGTGCAATTCCATCAATTGGTGATGAATCTCTGCACCAATGCCTTTCACGCCATGGAGGAAAAAGGCGGTGTCTTGAGCATCGCCCTGGACAACCTCACCCCCAGCGAGCAGCAGGCGACAGCAGGCGGTTACGCGGTGCAACTGACCGTGGTCGACAACGGTGTCGGCATCGCCCCGGAAATCCAGGACAAGATCTTCGACCCCTATTTCACCACCAAAGGTGTCGGCAAGGGCACCGGCATGGGCCTATCCATCGTCCACGGCATCGTTGCCGCCTACGACGGCACCATCGACTGCCGGAGCCAGCCCGGAGAGGGCACGACCTTCACCATCACCCTCCCGGCGCTGAGCGAGGCCGCCGATATCCTCGAGGCCGTCCCCTCCCGGGAAGCCCCGCCACTGGGCGCGGAGCGGATTCTCTTCGTCGACGACGAGGTTACCCTGGTGCACATGACCCGCATTATGCTCGAACGACTCGGCTATCGGGTCACCGCACATCACAGCAGCCGCGAGGCCTTGGCCGCCTTCACGGACAATCCGCACCTCTTCGATGTGGTGATCACCGACCATACCATGCCGGGCATGACCGGCCTCGAGCTGGCGCAGCGCCTGCTGGCGCTGCGCCCCGAGCTGCCAATCATCCTCTGCAGCGGCTATAGCAGTGCCGTCAGCGAGGAAATGGCGAGAAGCGCAGGCATCACGGGTTTTGCCGCCAAGCCCCTGATAAAAAAGGAGATCGGCGAGCTCATCCGCTCTGTCCTCGACCACCGCGAGCAACAGTTATGAAGAATTCCCCTGACGCCGAAAGAGCCACCCTCGAAAAGCGCCTCGCCGAGGCGGAGAAAGAGCTCGAACTGTGGCACCGAACGGTCGGCAACAGCCAACCCCTGCTCACCGAACAGATGCTGGAACGCAGTCGGCAGTTGCTCGACGCCACCCAGCAACTGACCCATGTCGGCGGCTGGGAATGGGATATCGCCGCCCAGACCATGACCTGGACCAGGGAAACCTACCGTATCCACGGTCTTCCCGCAGACGAGACAAACGTTGATAGCAGCAAAATAGAGGTCGGTCTTTCCTGTTACGACGCCATCGACCGAGCGAAGATTCTTGAAGCCTTCCGGCGCTGCTGCGAGCACGGGGAAAATTACGACCTTACTTTCCCCTTTACCTCCTTTGACGGTCGCCGTCTGTGGATTCGCACCATGGGTGAAGCCGTCTGGAACAAGGGACGAATCGTTCAAGTACGCGGCAATATTGTCGACATCACCACCTTCAAAAACAACGAAGACCTGCTCAAGGCGCGCCTGACACTGTCCGAGGCCGCCGCCACCGCCAGTCTGCAGGAGTTGTTGCTGATGACCCTCGACGAAGCGGAACGGCTCACCAGCAGCCAGGCGGGGTTCTTTCATTTTTACGACGAGAGCAGCCAAAATATCTCGCTCATGGCCTGGTCGAGCAGAACCGCCCGGGACTGCGTCATGGTCGAGCAGCCCTCATCCTATCACCTCATCCAGGCCGGCTGCTGGGCGGAGAGCATCCGCGGGCGGTGCGCGGTGATCCACAACGACTATGCCAGCCTCCCGCAACGACGCACCTTGCCGCCCGGCCATCTGGTAGTGACCCGGGAACTGGTGGTGCCGGTACTGCGCAATGATCAGGTGGTGGCGGTGCTCGGGGTCGGCAACAAAGGGCGGGACTACCAGGGCGAGGATCTCGCCACCGTCTCGACTCTCGCCAACCTTGCCTGGGACATCGTTCTCCGCAAGCAGGCCGAGGAGGCCTTACACCGCTCCCTGGAGGAAAAAGAGGTGCTGCTGCGCGAGGTACACCACCGGGTCAAGAACAACATGGCAGCGATCATCGGGCTCTTCGACATGCAGCGACGGACGGTAAGCGACGACTCGTCCCGCGCCATTCTCGAAGAACTCGGCTTTCGCGTCCGCGCCATGAGCCTGGTACATGAAAAACTCTATCGTTCCGAATCGCTGTCGCGCATCGACTTTCAGGATTACTGCGAATCGCTGCTGTCGCACCTCCACATCTCTCTCGGGTCTCCGCAGATCCGCTACCAGATCGAGGCTCGGGAGGTCGCCATCCCCCTCGATCTGGCGGTGCCCTGCGGCATGATCATCAACGAGTTGGCCACCAACGCCCTGAAATACGCCTTCCCCGCGGGGCGCCGCCACCCCGAGTTGCCCCCCTGCCTGATTCGCGTGGTTTTGCGCCAGTCCGCCAACACACTGGTGCTGACCGTGGCCGACAACGGCATCGGGCTACCGGTCGATTTTGAGTGGAGCAACGCCACCAGCCTCGGTCTGACGCTGGTGCGCATGCTCGGCATGCACCAGCTCGGCGGCACCTATGAGGTCGAGCGCCGGGGCGGCACCTCCTTTATCCTGACCTTCAACCCACGGGAGAACGGCAAACAATGAACCGCAGCACCCTTCTCCTCGTCAAAGACGACGCCATCCTCGCCCTACACTTCCGGGAAATTCTTGAGCGCAACGGCTACCGGGTCGCCGCTATCCTCGCCCGGGGCGAGGATGTCGCCCCTTTCTTGGCCACCGCCGCCGTCGACCTGATCCTTATGGACATCGAACTGAGCGGAGCGATGACCGGCATCGCTGCCGCCGCCCAGGTAAAACACCGGGTACCGGTGATCTTCCTCACCGCCTTCTCCCAGGAGCCCCTGCTCGATCAGGCCAAGGCGGTCGGCCCTTACGGCTACCTGATCAAGCCGGTGCAGGAGAGGGAGCTGGTGGTCACCGTCGGCACCGCCCTGGAGCGCTGCCGGATCGATCGGGAGCTGCGTGAGAAGAGCCTCGCCCTGGAAAAGAGTGAAGCCAACTACCGCACCCTGTTCACCGAGATGCTCGACGGCTTCGCCCTGCACGAGATCATCGTAAGCGAGGATGGCGACCCAATCAACTATCGCTTCCTCGCCGTCAACCCCGCCTTCGAGCGCATGACCGGCCTCAAGGGGGCCGAGATCGTCGGTCGCACCGTGCTTGAGGTGCTGCCCGAGACCGAATCGGGCTGGATTACGACCTATGGCCGCGTCGCCTTGAGCGGCGAGCCGGTCCATTTCGAGGAGTATACCGCCACCCTAGACCGCTATTTCGAGGTCACCGCCTATCGTCCCCACCCCGGCCAGTTCGCCTGCATCTTTATCGACGTCACCGAAAAACGGCTGGCCGAAGAGGAGAAGCAAAAGCTGCGCTTGCAACTGCAGCAAGCCCAGAAGATGGAGGCGATCGGCACTTTGGCCGGTGGCATTGCACACGATTTCAATAACATCCTGGCAGCCATCGTCGGCTACGCAGAAATGGCCCGCGACGACAGCCCCCCGGGATCAGCCATAGCGGGCGACCTCGGCCAGGTGCTGCAAGCGGCCCATCGCGCCAAGGAGCTGGTCAAGCAGATCCTCTCGTTCAGTCGTCAGGGGGAGAGCCATCAGGTGGTCGTTCAGCCGACCCTGCTGGTCAAAGAAACCCTGAAGATGCTGCGCTCCACCCTGCCATCGACGATCACCATCCGCCAAGATCTGGCGGTCAATGGCGCCACCATCCTCGCCGATCCCTCCCATATCCATCAACTGGTGATGAACCTGTGTGCCAACGCCTACCAAGCCATGGAGGAAAAAGGCGGCACCCTCAGCCTCTCCCTGCGCACGCTCTCCCTCGCCGAGGCTGAAGGTGAACTCCCCCCCGGCGACTATGTGCGCCTGACCATCGGCGACACCGGGCCAGGTATCGGACCGGAGGTGCTGCCGCGCATCTTCGACCCCTTTTTCACCACCAAGGAGGTGGGTAAGGGCACCGGCATGGGCCTATCCATCGTCCACGGCATCGTCAAGAGCTGCGGCGGTTCCATCAATTGCACCAGCACCATTGGCCAGGGCACGGTGTTTGACATCACCCTGCCGCGCCTGGCGGGAGAAGCCGTGGCCGAAGAGCGGCGCGACAGCGAGCAGGTCCCCGGCGGGGCCGAACACATCCTCTATGTCGACGACGAGGAGGTGCTGCGCGAAATGGGCACCAATATGCTCAAGCGCCTCGGCTACCGGGTGACCACCCGAGGCAACAGTCTCGAGGCCTTGGTCTGCTTCCAGAACGAGCCAGGCAGCTTCGATCTGGTGATCACCGACCAGACCATGCCGGGCATGACCGGCATCGACCTGGCGCGGCGCATGCTGCAACTGCGACCGGAACTGCCGATCATCCTCTGCACCGGCTTTAGCAACCTCATCTCCGAGGAACGCGCCAAGGCCATGGGCATCAAGGGGTTCGCCATGAAACCGATGAGCAAGAACGATATTGCCCAGCTGGTACGGCAACTGCTCGACCAGAGGGGCGGAAAGGAAATAGCGACAGCCGTGGCGGGAGGTAAATAAACCTCCCCCGCGTCCACTCACGACAGTGCGGCTAGTTGAGTCTATTAAACTGTTTTTCCATCATTTTTTTCTAGTAGTGGGAACTCTTCCCACAGCTCTACCATCAATGGCTGTAAAGGGTGGTGATTCGAGGTGGCAAAATTACCTCCTCATCGCCGCATATTACGCCAGGAATTGCCCTAAAAGCACCGCAACGTATTGAACATTTTAAGCAAACCACCATCATGCGGTTTTGGCATGGTTAGTGCTATGGACTAACCGAAAGCGTTTGGTACCCCCACACTGAGAGAGGAACAATGTTTGAGGCAATCGCTCCATCGCTTGGCCCCACGCCCTATCCCCCACGGGTCATCGCATCTCGCCACAATGGTCGGCACCAGGGAGAATTGGCATGAGAGGAAGCGGGAGCACCATCAGCGTTCATTATGGTGAGCGGCTTCAAGCTTGGCGCGGCCAGATCGAGGGCGGCCTGGCCACCCTGCGCCGCCTTGCCGGCAGCACCGAGCACGAGTTCCTCAGCATCGGCACGCGCCTCCAGGAAATCCACCTGCAGGCGACCGAGTTGTCGTCCACCGCCCAACAGCTGGTGGAGAGTGCTTCGGGGACCCGCTTGCACCAGCTCATTGAACGGTTGCGGGAGATGCTCGCCGAAATGGAGGGTTTTCTCGACCGCGCCCGGAACCAGAGTGAGGTCAGCGGCGACGGTCTCAACACCGTGGCGGAGCAACTCACGACGGTGGCTACCCCGCTGCAGGGCGTCAAGCGAATGAGCAAGCACCTCTACATGCTCGAGGTCTCGATTAAGATCGAGAGCGCCTACCTCGGCGATATGGGCAGCGAGTTCCTCAACCTGGCCATGGACATCAAGAAGCTGTCGCAGCAGATCAAGGAAAAGGTCAACGCCATCGACGATCTGCGCACCGTCCTCACCACCACTATCAGTCGTAACGTGGGCCGTATCGAGCAGGCGCGTAA
This sequence comes from uncultured Desulfopila sp., assembly GCA_964432635.1. GTDB lineage: Bacteria > Desulfobacterota > Desulfobulbia > Desulfobulbales > Desulfocapsaceae > Desulforhopalus_A. Next base: position 15 of record CAYSON010000114.1, on the reverse strand, counting down.
AACCCAGGATAACCA
>CAYSON010000113.1:0-8702 GCA_964432635.1 uncultured Desulfopila sp. | reverse complement strand
GCTGGCGTCGCCACTTGCCGGACAAAACCTGAAAATCGTCGGCAGCGAGTACCCTCCCTACAGCTACCTGGAAAACGGCCGGGCCACCGGTCTCTGCGCTGATATCGTCCGCGCCTTGCTCGACGACCTACAGCTGCAGCAGGAAATCACCATCGCCCCTTGGGCGAGAAGTTACAAGACAGCCCTGGAAGAGCCCAACGTGCTGCTCTTCACCGTCGCCAGAACTGCCGAGCGGGAGCCCCTGTTCCACTGGGTCGGGGTCATCGTCAGCGGTGAGACCCACCTCTACGCCCTTCGCGAAAGAGACGATATTGTCATCAGCCGCCTCGACCAAGCCCAAGGGTACAAAATCGGGGTAGTCCGCGACGACATCCGCGCCGGCTTTCTGCGCAAGAACGGTTTCACCGACCTCGACGAGGTGACCGGCTCGGAGATCAATGCCAGAAAACTGGCGATGGGCTGGATTGACCTCTGGGTCGAGGAAGAAAACTCCGCTCCTTTCGTCTTTAAGAAGCTTGGCTTTAGTCCCATCGAAAAGCTAAAAAAGGTCTATACCCTTGATCTTCGCCTTGACGGCTATCTCGCCTTTTCCCGCGACTCCGACCCGGAGTTGGTAGCAAGATTTCGTGCCGCCCTGGATCGTCTCAAGGCGTCCGGAGAGTATTCGCGCATCCTCACCACCTACGACACCCTGCCCGATCCTTGACAGAACCCCTTGTGCCCGCTATAACCCTGCCTAAAGTTTCCCTTTTCCTTTTTTCCGCCCCTCCGTGCCCCATGCCGCTCTTTACCTACTGTTCCCTGGTACTCACCATGCTGCTCTGGGGCGGCACCTTTATTGCCGGCCGCATCCTTGCCGAGACCATGGAACCGGCCGGGGCCGCCTTCCTTCGCTTTGCCATCGCCTCACTGGCCATGCTGGCAGCGGCAACACTGCTGGAAGGGAGACTGAGACTCCCGCCACGACGACTGTGGCTACCGCTTGTTCTCCTCGGCTTGACTGGAGTCTTTGCCTACAACGTCTTCTTTTTTAATGGCCTGCAGCATATCAGCGCTGGACGGGCTTCACTTATCGTCGCCGGCACGCCCCTTGCCATCACCCTTTTCGCCGCCCTCTTTCTCGGCGAGCGCCTGACCGTCATCAAAGGCGGTGGCGTCCTACTCTCCTTGACCGGGGCGGTGGTGGTCATCGGCAACGGTGATCCGGCCACGCTCTTCTCCGGCGGCTTCGGCCGGGGCGAACAGGCCCTGCTTGGCTGCGTCCTCAGCTGGTCCGCCTACTCGCTCATCGGCCGTCAGGTGCTGCAAACCCTGCCGCCCCTCACCGCGGTCTGTTATTCGGCACTCATCGGCACCCTGCTCCTTGCCATTCCCGCAGCAGGGACAGGAGTCTTCGCCCGCATGGAGGCGATCACCCCTCTCTCCTGGCTGAGCCTCGCCTACCTTGGGTTGGGTGGCACCGCCCTGGCATTCTCCCTTTACTACATGGCAATCAAAAGGATCGGTGCGGCACGGGCCGGTATTTTCATCAATTTGGTGCCGATGTTTTCTCTGCTGCTCGCTTGGCTATTGCTCGGGGAAACCATCAAGCCGGCGGTGTTGGCCGGAGGCGTCCTGGTCCTCGCCGGGGTGTCGCTGGCCAACTACCAAAGCCGCTGATTCCCCAGTCCGCGCCGCTAGCGTCGGTGCGGCTTGTCGGGTTCCTCTTCAAGGTCGATCTCGGGAAAATGTTTTTTCAGGCACTTGGGGCAGATGGAGTGGCTGAACTGAGCCTCGGTGTACTTGGAGACATAGGCCTCGACCTGATTCCAATAGCCCTTATCGTCACGAATTTCCTTGCAATAGGAACAAATCGGCACGATACCGCGCAAGGTGTCAATGCGTCGGGTATAGGCATCCACCGAGACTTTGACAAGAAAAACCACCACGCCGGTCACCAGCAAACAGAGCAGCAGATTGAAAACAAGCGTGGTGAAGATGCCACGGACAATATGTTGCTCCGATTGCTCGACCACCAGGTACCAGCCAAATTCCTTGATGTAGCGAATATTGGTGTGCACGGTGTGTCCATGCCGCTCACCGGTAAAGGAGCTTTCCCCCTGCGCCGGCAACTTCTTGATTAATTCCTCCACCGGCATCATCGGCACCAGGCCGTCGGCCTGGCCCTGCGCATCCGCCTGCACTGGCCGTATCAGCCGGGTCTTGTCGAAAAAATAGATGGTTCGCTTGTACTTCCGCTGATAGAGCTCGATGATTTCCTTGACCGCACTGACCGACAGGCCGACACCGGTGACGCCGATCAACCGCCCCTCATAGTCGAACACCCGATGGTTGATGAAGATGGTCATGGCATCCTTGTTGGCCTGGTCGGGGTCGATGTTGATCTCATAGTCGGGCTGCATGTCCCGCACCCGAAAGTACCAGCGATCACGCTCCGCATCCACACGCACCTGCTTCAAGATGCCGTCTCCATAGTAATAGCTGCGGGTTTTCTCGGAGACCAGAAAGCTGGTAAAGGTCTGGTAACGGTGCTGGACTTCCTTGAGATATTGAGTGATTTTGCCCTGATCCTGCTCGCCGTCGAGAAGCCAGTTACGAAGAAAGGTGTCCTGGGCCATGAAAGAGGAGATGAAGATCGGCCGCAGCAGGTCGCGTTGAATCTCGGAATAGATATTGTCCCCGGTCAGCGGTAATTCATTGTCGGAGATTTCGCTGCGCAACGATGCCCTGGATACGAAGTAACTGGCAAAACTGGTAAGAAGAAATGCCACCGCTAAGAGACCGGCGATGATCGGCAACAGCGTCTTTTTGGTGTGACTGGTCAACATTGCTTCCCCTCCCTCTATCCGCTTGCCGTTTGTAAATCCTTCGCGTTCAGTGCTCGATTTCCCGGATGAAACTTGTCTAACCTCTCACCACCTGCTGCTTCAAGGATAGAAAATTTTTCTCAGCCGGGCAAATCCTTGATACAAAAAGAGTGGGCGACAGCGGAGCTAACCGGCTCCGCTGTCGCTCGTCGCCCAAAAAAAAATGGCACCATGGTCGCTTACGACCGTGGTGCCGGAAATGCGGCGAGCGAGAGGTAACCTCGCCCGAGAACCATAAACGCTATTCGATCAGGAAGGTGTCCAGCGACTCACCGGCATCGATGCGCGACTTGAAAACGTTAGGCATGCGACCCTGCCCTGTCCAGGTAATGCGCTCGCCATGTTCGTTCCAGACCTCGTATTTCGGTTGACGAGGATTTCTCTTGCTGGTCTTTTCGACGGCGGCGTCGCTCAACTCATCGGGGTTGATTCCCTCCGCTGCCATCAATTCCCTCAGCTTCTTGATCTTCTCCAGCCGCTCCTGACTTTCTTGTTTCTCCGCCGCAAGATCCGCGTGACGTTCGTCAATGATCGCTTGAAGCTTTTCTTTGATATCCTCAAGTTGTTCGATACTCAACTCCTTGACGGCGCTTTTCAATCTCCGGGAGTGTGACATAATTCTCAACAATTCGCTCATGGTCTATCCTCTGGTAATATGTTTATCGTTCAGGTATAAAAACAGCACCTCCAGCAACTATTAGACGACCACGCTAATATGTCCAGATTTTTTTTTGAGCAGCTGCTTTTGGTCGCCACTGATTTTAACAAATGACATCTATGCATATATTCGTAAATATTACAATATTACATATTTAATAAATCACCTTAAATGACAGGAAATTTTTTCATAGCCCTGATCCGGCCGAATCGTCACATCGGTCCCAAGGCAGAATCAATTCATTTTCGGCACCTTTTTTATCCCCCGCAGCGACAAGGCGGTGATCGTTGCGAGAATCTTATGTCATGTCAGTAAAGAGGGCAAAGGGCAAAAACAAACCTGTTGGCATTCCCTCCACCAGGCAGTTTCCAGGGGACCTTTCCCTCGACACCGACTCGAGTTGACCTTGGTCAGGAATCGATACTGCAACGAGTCAATGGCCATCTTCGAGGCAGGATCAGCGAGCCCCTCTAAAGAATCAGCTTGAGAACAAACACAACAGCTTTGAAGGGCACAAACACCCCGAGAAGTTTTCAGAGGAGGAAAATCGTTAATCACCGTGATTGCCGTATTGGTGATATTGTTGTTCGATGATTCAAGCGGCGCGAATCAGCCAGGAAAATACAGTCACGCCGAGAGCGAAGATTCCCAGGGTTGCCGCCAACTCCACCCAGGTGGGCAGACAGTCGACGACCTTCCCCGGGGTGAAGAGAGAAACCCTGGGCCCCTTCGGATCAAATGTGACACGGATGACCAGCCTCCACCTTGATCTTGGTCAATTGGCTAAAGGGAAAGGGCATATCGTGGTATCACCCACCAGGTAGGCTTACGGCAAGAAAAAATCGAAGAATTATTCTATGTTTAATCAGGAAATTATAGCGTTTAAGAATTTTATTAATTTTTAACCATCACCCCTTTATACTACCAAAGACCATGGCTATCGTGTGCGATTCAACGGAAATAATGCTGGTCCCGGCCCAATCAAAGCGCTAACAACCCAGCGGAGAAAACCACAAACCTCAAATATCTGGCCAACAAGGAGCACAACCATGAGCGGTTCTCCCGAGACCTCCCGCCTGCAATTCTTTCCCATTTCTTGGTTTGCCGTGATCATGGGCATGACCGGTCTGTCCATTGCCTGGAGTCGTGCCGAGCTGCTTTTCGGGCTCCCCGTTGCCGTCAGCCCACTGCTGCTCGCCGTGACCACCGGGCTGTTTATTCTTTTTTGTGCCATCTACGCCATGAAGATCCGCCGCTATCCCGAGGACGTTCGGGCTGAACTCACCCACCCGGTAAAAATTGCCTTTCTGCCCACCATCTCCATCAGCCTGATTCTTCTCTCCATTGCCTTTTTGCCGCTTGGAAAACCGCTGTCATTGGTGTTGTGGGGCCTTGGCAGTGGCCTGCACTTTATCTTCACCCTCTACGTCCTTTCCTCGTGGATGCATAAAACCACTTTTGATATCAAACATCTCAACCCGGCATGGTTTATTCCGGTGGTCGGCAACATCCTGGTGCCGATCGCCGGCGTGCATCATGGCCTGGAGGAGATTTCCTGGTTTTTTTTCAGCATCGGGCTGTTCTTCTGGCCGATGCTCACCGCCATCATCTTCTACCGCCTCATCTTCCACCAAAGCCTTCCGGAACGCTTGATGCCGACGCTCTTTATCTTCATCGCCCCGCCGGCGGTCGCGCTGCTCTCCTGGTATAACCTCACCGCCGCCATTGGCCATCTCGGCAATATCTTTTATTATATCGCGGTGTTTTTCTTTCTTCTGCTCTTGTCGCAACTGCGCATCTTTCTCAGATTATCGTTTTTCCTCTCCTGGTGGGCCTATTCCTTTCCCATCGCCGCCCTGACCATCGCCACCCTGCTCATGGCTCAAGAGAATGGCAAAGCCTTCTTCGCCTGGAGCGGCGGAGTCCTTTTGACGTGCCTCACCGCAGTCATTGCGGTGTTGATCGTCAGGACGATACAGGCCATGCGCCAGCGCACCATCTGCGTCGACGAAGGACATTGAAGGTCAGAGCGCTGGCAGAGGCGACCAAGTACCGCCCCCGACGACAGGAGCTAGAGAGCGCTGATTAGCATCTTGGTGGCGACCACCAGGAGGAGGATGGCAAAGACCCTTTTCAGCTTATCGACCGGCAGGCTGTGCGCCAACCGAACGCCGAGAGGGGCGGTGAAGACACTGGCGGCGGCGATGCCGAACAGGGCGGGAAGATACACAAACCCAAGGGAAAGGGGGGGAAGGTCGGGAGCGTTCCAGCCCCCGTAGATATACCCGGCGGTGCCGGCGATGGCGATGGGCAGGCCGATGGCGGCCGAGGTGCCGATAGCGTTGTGCACGCGTACATTGCACCAGAGCATGAACGGCACGGAGAGGCTGCCGCCGCCGATACCAACAAAACTCGATACCGCACCAATGATATTGCCGGCGGCGAACATTCCCGCCAACCCCGGCAGTTCCCGGCTACCCTTGGGCTTTTTGTTGAGAAGCAGTTGGACGGCGACGAAATAGAGAAAGACCACGAAAAAGATCTTCAAAAAGCCGGTGGAAAGCGTTGAGGCAATGCAGGAGCCGAGAAAAGTGCCGGTGAGGATGCCGACGGTGATCCGCCGCACCACCTGCCAGTGCACGGCTCCGCGGCGGTGATGGGCCATGAAGCTGGAGATCGAGGTAAACATGATGCTGGCCATGGAGGTGGCCAGGGCCAGGTGCATGGAGAGTTCGTGGGGAATGGCCAGCAGCCCGAAGACATAAACGAGCATGGGGACGATCACCAGTCCACCGCCAATGCCGAGCAAACCGGCGAGGATGCCGGCGACAGCGCCGACCAGAGCATAGATGAAAAGGCTTGTCAGCATGGAAGGAGGCCCTCGCGGAAACTGTGGATTAACAAAAAAGTTGCGGCCGTCACTCTACACCGAGCCCCACAAAGCTGCAAGCTCGCGGTGACGGCTGGCAAACGATGGCCTTTCCCCGGTGACTTTCGCACCACTTATCATTATTGTCTGCAGAACTTTGATCTTGATACCAAGACCATTTCCGACCAGTTCCAGAAAACCGCCGAGACCCGCGCTTGAAATCATCCTCTCCCCATTCGACCCACGAGCCCCACCAGGCAAAGCGGCTTCCCCTGGCCCAGTTGCGCACCCTCATCCTTCCCTCCTTTGCTCGCCATCGGTTGCGGGTTGGTCTCGGCCTGGTCGCCTTGATCGTTGTCGACTTTCTGCAACTTATCATCCCCCGCTTTCTCAAGGAAGGGGTCGATGCCCTGGAACGTCAGACCGCCACCGGCCCGCAACTGCTTGAACTGGCTGCGGCCATGGTGGCCATCGCCGTGCTGGTGGTGATGCTGCGCTTTCTCTGGCGCTATCTGATCATCGGCTTCTCGCGGCTGCTTGAGCAGGCGGTGCGCAACCGCTTGTACAGCCATATCCTCGGCATGGATGCCCCATTCTTCGAGAAACACGGACCCGGCGACCTCATGGCCCATTCCAGCAACGACCTGGCGGCAGTACAAATGGCCTGCGGCATGGGGTTGGTGGCCGCCGTTGACGCTCTGGTGATGTCGCTTGCCGCCATCGGTTTCATGGTGGCCATACACCCCATGCTCACCTTGCTGGCCCTCACCCCCATGCCCTTTCTGGCCATCGCCACCAGGTTGCTCTCGGCCAGGCTGCATCGCCGCTTTAACACGGTGCAAGAGGAGTTTTCCCTGCTCACCGAGTTTTCTCGCACCAGTCTGCTCTCTATCGGCCTGCTCAAGGCCTACACCATGGAGGCCTTCCAAACCGCCCGCTTCGACAAACTTGGCCAGCGTTATCTGCGCAGCAACCTCAAGGTGGCAGTCATCCAGGGCTTGATCACCCCACTGGCAACGCTCGCCGGCAGCGCCGGCATGCTCATGGTCCTTTATTGCGGCGGGCAGCTGGTGATCTCGGCCACCATCACCCTGGGGGATTTTGTCGCCTTCATCACCTATCTCTATATGCTCATCTGGCCGATGATGGCCATCGGCTGGGTGGCCAACCTGGTGCAACGCGGCCTGACCTCCCTCAACCGCATTCACGCCATCGTCGACAGCACCCCTCAGCTGGTCGATCCGCCACCACCTCAAGATCTCGTGAACGTCTCCCATCCCGGCTTCGTCCTTGAGCATCTGACCTTTTCCTACCCTTCGAGCAGCCGGCCTGTTCTCAACGACCTGAGCCTGACCCTCAGCCCCGGCATCCACGGCATCACCGGCCGCACCGGCAGCGGCAAGACCACCCTCTGTCGGCTGCTCACCCGGCTCTACCCGGTGGGCGACGCCATGCTTTTTTTCGCCGGCAAAGATGTCAATCAGCTGCCCCTCGACTACCTGCGCTCGCACCTCGCCTTTGTCAGCCAAGAGCCGCTGCTCTTTTCCGATACCATTGCCGCCAACATCGCCTTGGGGCGAGATCAAGCAAGTCGCGAGGAGATCGTTCAGGCAGCTCGTGCGGCTGCGGTCCACGACGATATCCTCTCCCTCAAGGACGGCTACGACACCCTCATCGGCGAACGGGGCGTCAAGCTGTCGGGCGGCCAACGGCAACGCCTTTCTCTGGCCCGCGCCCTGTTGTGCGAACGCCCCCTGCTGATTATCGACGATGGTTTGTCCGCGGTCGATACAGCCACCGAGCACCTGGTTTTTTCTGGGTTGAAACGCCACTTTCGTGACAAGACGGTGATCATCGTCTCCAATCGCATCAAACTGCTGTCGATGACCGACCATATCGTCGTTTTTGCCGACGGTCGAATCGAGGATGAGGGAGATCACCAGCATCTGCTGACGGTCAACGCACTTTACCGGGCCATGCATGACAAGCAGATGCGCCAGGACGAGATGGAGGGGGTTCAGCCATGATGGACTTCGGCTACAGCGAGGAAGGACACCAGGGCTCGCTCGGCGACCTCAGGTTGTGGCGGCGCATCCTGCTCTTTACCGGTCCCTATAAAGTGGCGCTGCTGGCGGCGGTGCTTCTCTCGCTCTTTCTCACCTGGGCCACCCTGGCCATGCCCTATCTGGTACAGACTGCCATCGACCGCTATCTCACCGCCGAGGCTCTGGAGATGACGGCGAGACTCTCCGGACTTGGCTGGAACACCCTGTTCTACGGGTTGCTCATCGGTGGGGTTTTTTTCGCC
>CAYSON010000112.1:0-8715 GCA_964432635.1 uncultured Desulfopila sp. | reverse complement strand
AAAACCACGCCTCCGGCACCAAACCACAGAAATCTCGTCCGGTCTTCCTTTGCTGCGAGGGTCTTCTGCAAGGCCTCAATCTGTTCGCCACGCTTTTCATATTCTTGGACCAACCACACATGGTTCTCAGGTGTCGCTTCTGTCGATTCTGTTATTATCTTGGTACTGTCATCGGCTGCAACAGCTCGACATTGCTGTTGCAGCCTTGCAATGGCATTGTCGGCATATTTCAATCGTTCTTCTAACTCTTTACAAGCAGCGAACTCAGCTGTTTTGTCAGTAGGATGAGTTGCCGACGCGTTGGCTGCCAATGCAGTAAGCTGCGCTTTTAGGTTTCTATTCTCCTCACGCAGCTGTTTGATGACGGAGCTCTTGGGCGGATCACTTATCAGATAATGTTTGGCAATCCATCCCTCCTTGCCGTCGGGCGTCAAAATTTTCCAATAATTTTCTTTTTCTTCAAGCAGTTGCACCTGATCATCGGATTGTACCGTCGTTACCACAATGGAGGGTTTTTCGATTTGTTCCCTAACGTTGATTTTTAAAAAATCGGATACAAAGCGAGTTTTTGTCACCTCCTGCTCTGCCCGAGCAATGCCTGGGGAGTGCGTAGTGAGCACGAAAAAAATCAATACAGCAGGGAATAACAATAGAGTGTTACGCATAAAAATTCTCCAGCGAGCGTGGTCGTCCCCAGGTTCCGTAATGTTCACGGCGGTGTGGAGGTGACGTGATTTGGCTTTTCTATACAAGGTTCGCGATGACGTGTCAAATATCAGTGGTCGAGCAACCTCAAGAGAGTGGTGTTTCTCGTCGGCAGAAAAAACTCGCTGCAATGTTATGGATATTCTTTGGTGGATTTGATAATCGTCAATATAGTTACACAGCGGGAGTGATATCCTGTGCATGCAAAGTTGTATCAAATTAAAAAACTGACCAAGGATATAGCAGATGGTGATGAAAGCTGAGTCGAGCGATCATACTCTCGAATCGTTGCAAAACAAAATTCTTCTCTCTGTGGAGCAACGGCGACAACAGCGTCGCGACTTCAACATCGAGCAATTGTTGCAGGGGCGATTCCAGGCTCTCAGTAACGATGAATGTATAGCCGATCTCGTCAAGCATTTAGTGCATGAGGGTGACGGACAGATAGAGAAAAATAAAAAGCTGCTCAGCTCTCTCGGTGAGGCGGTTGTTGACGATGATGTGCACATTCGCGAAAGAGCCCTCATGGTCCTTTCACAAGTAGGAGAACACGCTTGCGACACAGAAAACAATAGTTTAATATTTTCAGTTACATGTATTATATGTGACTGGATGAACAAGGAACGGGAGGTGCCAACGGGGATTGACGTAGTGATGAAGTGCATCGTAGAATTGACCGGATGGCTGATCGACAGGTCTCTATGGCAAGAGGCCGACAAGGTGCTCATGACCCTCCATTCCATCATCACCGGGAAACTCGACAATGGCTCAGCGTTCAAAAGATTGGCCGTTCATACGCTGCGAAGAATCGCGGGCGAAAGCACCTTGAAAAAGTTATGTGACGCCTATCTTTTAGAGGGTTCGCAACAGCAACCGTGCAGGAAGTTGTTTTTGTTGCTTGGCCCTTTGCCAATCCCGTATCTGCTCCAACGAGTTCATAGCAGTATCGATAGAAAAGAGCGTTTAAGCCTTCTTCAGTTACTAGCCATTTTTGGCAAGGCCTTTTTGCAGATTGCCGAGGCTTATGCAGAAAAGAATCTGCCTTGGTCCATGCGAAGAGATATTCTCTTAGTGGTCGGGGAAATGGGCGGTGATGAGGGATATCGACTCGTTCGAGAGCATCTTGATCATGTGGACTTTCGTGTGCAACATGAAGCACTGTGCTGTCTGGTGAAAATCTCCGGTGAGCATCTCAATGCTCGACTGTTGGAAGCGCTGGACGTAGTCGATGAGGATTTAAAACCGCACGTTTTACAATTGTTAAGCGAAAAGGCCGGCAAGGATCCTGCCGTTCTAGAGAAGACTCTGGAGCTATTGCGCGATCGCCACAATTTTTCTTCTGATATCAAAGATCGATTGATTTGCGGGGCGGTGGTTATTCTCAAAGAATTTGCCGATGTCGCCAGTGTTGACATGGTGCGGGTCTTGACCGAAGAATACCGCAAGGATCGGAGTAATCTTCATCTGCAACTGGAGGAGACTCTGCAGTACATGAAGCCGCAGTTGCGTCATAAGTTGCAACGCGCCAAGAACTATATGGAAATCACCTTCGACGACGACCTGCAACGTCTCCAAAATACCTTGGCGCAGAGCAATACCATAGAAGAAGAAATGCGCAGACTGTTGCGCAGAAGTGACCTCGAAGGGGCGAGTAACTATCTTAACGATCAGGCTCTGGATGCAATTACTGGGAGAAATTTCATCCTTGCAGAAAAACTGCGTGATCGCCTGCTGCAAATCAACCCCATGAAACTCAACGAGGTTGTAGCTCTCGGTGAACGGATCGAAAGGGCCAAGAACCGGCAACAGTCAGATGCCAATATTGAATTATGGCGGGAACTGATTGATACGTTGAGCGAGGCCGAGGGAAAAGCATTCTGCTCGCTGATGCATCAGGAAGAAGTGGCCAAGGGTAACATTGTCGTCAGCGCTGGCGAATCTGACCACGTTCTCTATTTTCTCGAAACCGGTTTTATCAATATGCATTGCCGTTGGGGAGGAAAAGAACATTTCTTGACACGAGTCGGACCGGGAACAATTATCGGAGCAGAGCAATTTTTCTCGCCGTCGGTTTGGACAGTCACCCTGAAAGCAGCCACAGATATTCGTCTGCAAGTGATAGGCGGAGGTGAGTTTTCCGAGATCGCCGACGTCCATGTTGTGCTAGAGCAGACCCTTAGAAATTATTGTGATAAATTTGTTGATGTTCCTCAATTGCTCAAAATGTCCGGTGATGAGCGGCGTGAGTTTCCGCGGTTCGCTGTTCCTTTGTTCACTCGCAGCATTCTTTTAGACGCCTTTGGTAACCTGGGCAAAAGAAGTTTTCGCGGCGAACTTGTAGATATTTCACGCAATGGCCTGTGTTTTGTTATCAAAATCTCCAGTCGAACCAATGGCAAATTGCTTCTTGGTAGGCGTTTTCATTGCAGCATTGAGGAGAGTGATCATCTATCCCTGGCAAGCTGTTCCGGCAGGATTGTCCGGGTACGGTACTTGGAGAACTCTGACAAGGATGCGACGATACATGTTAAACTTACAGAAAAACTTGATAAAGAGACGTTCGACAAGTTACTCTCCTTGCGATGACGAAAGTAGGGGGAGAAAAAGGATAGAGCAGTAATATGAGTGACTGTAGCCGGGCGAATGCCTCTCTTCTTCTCCGCGGTGTGCTCGTTTCTCCACCAATAGCCCTGGCGCCAATGGTCGGATTGTCCCACTCCGCCTTGCGATCATTGTTGGTCGAACGTGGCGGGGTGGGTCTTTTTTTTACGGAGATGCTCACAGCACGTCGGTTGCCCAACGACAATGCTGTTTGCTCTCCTCTTCTTGTCAGCAGCAGTGATGAACGGCCGTTGTTCTATCAATTAGTTACGGCGAATCCTACAGAGGTGGCGCCAGCTGTGGACAAAGTCCATCAACTACAGGGACAGGGTATAGATCTCAACCTGGGCTGCCCGGCGCCGATGATTCGCAAACAAGGCGCTGGGCTGGCCCTGCTTGACGATCGCCGTCGATTGCAAGCAGTGGTGTCAGCTGTGCGAAAGTGCACGGAATTGCCGGTCAGCGTCAAGATTCGTCTGGGAAAAGATGGCGGTGTTCAGGCATTAAAGAACCTCTGCCTTTTCCTGGAAGGGGAGGGAGTGGATCTTATAACCATTCATGCCCGACTCGACGGAGAAAAGTTTTGCCGTCAACCGCGCTGGTCAATAGTCGGTGAAGTCAGACCGAGTCTTACCGTGCCGTTGTTGCTCAATGGGGGCATCTTTTCCGTCGAGGACGCGCGGCGAAGTCTCGAGACAAGCGGCGCCGCCGGCCTGATGATCGGCAGGGGTGCAGTTCGCCATACGGGACTCTGTGCCGATATCGCAACCGAGCTCTTTGGTTGGACGCAAGATGTGGTAAAGCCAAGCAGCAAAGACGATTTTTTTTACTTTTTCCGTCTGGTAGAGGAACGTTTTGCGCCGGAACGACGCCTTGGCAGACTCAAACAGTTTACCGCCTATTTCGCCGAACCGCTTTTTTTTGGTCACCGCTTGAGCAGTGCTGTTCAGGCAAGCGCGAGTATGGCAGAGGCGGGGGATAGGGCCGAACATTTTTTTTCCTATGAATTTGGGCATCAAGAGGAGACGGACCATCATGATCGAGCTGATTAAAAAAGCGGTAGTCACCGGAATGGGAGCAGCAAGCCTGACCAAAGAGAAGATCGATGAGTTTTCTAAAGAGCTGATCAATGTCGGCAAGCTTTCGGAACAGGAAGGAGAAAAACTGGTTAAAGAACTGCGTAAAAAGGCTGAGGAATCAAAAGAATCTCTCAAGCAACAAACCGAGTTCTTGGTAGAGGCAGCTCTTCAGCGCATGCAGTTGGCCAAGCTTGCCGATGTTGAACGATTGGAGGCGGAGATAGCTGAATTGCGAAAAGAGCTGGAGGCTTTGAAAAACAAGGAGTGATTGTTGCCCCTAGCACCGCTTTTTAAAACGTGAGTGGATTTTTGTGACGAGTATTGTCAGTTCACCCAGACCGAGGAGATAGAGGGTAAGGACGTAGAGCAGCGTTGCGACAAGGATCGCTGCTCCAAGAATGGTCGCTTGCTCGAGGAGGTTACCGTTCCACCACGTGCTGTATTGCCATCGTAAGAGGGATAAACATGTGGACAGAACTACGGTGGCCAGGCCTATCTTGATGGCGCCCAAAATGAGGTAGCGCAGGGAATAGCCACGCAGATAGATGTAAAGCACGGTCATCAAGAACAAAAAGTTGAGCAGCATGGTGCACGATGTCGCCAGGGCGATGGCACGGTGTTGGTAAGCGTCGATGGTCAGGGTGACAATGACAATGTTGACAACGATGGCGATAAAGCTGGCAATGACCGGAATTTTTGTCTTGTCGAGCGCGTAGAATGCCGGCACCAGGACCTTGTTGGCTGAGTAAGCGAGGAGTCCCAAAGCATAGCAGGCCAATGTTTCGGCGGTGGCCAAGGTGTCGGCGGCGGTGAAGGCGCCATGCTGGTAAATTAGACGGATAATCGGTTGGGAGAGGATGATTAGACCGGCAGTGGCAGGTATGGTCAGGGCAAAGACCATGGTCAGGGAGGAAACCATGGTGTCTTTGATGGCGGGGAGGTCTTTGTCGGCTGCCTGTCTGGCAAGAATGGGCAATATCGCTATCGACAGTGCCACCCCAAAAATGCCGATGGGCAACTGTACCAAGCGAAAGGCGTAGTAAAGCCATGAGACTGCGCCTTGCCCGCAGGAAGTGGCAAAATTGGTGTTGATAAAGAGCGTGATCTGGGTGGCCGACATACCGATCATCGCCGGAATCATCAGCACGAGGATGCGTCGCAATCCAGGATCTTTGAGGTCAAAAACCCACCTGTAGCGAAATCCGGTGGTGCTCAGCGCTGGCAACTGTATACCAAGCTGCAACAAACCTCCGATCAACGTACCAATAGCCATGCCGAGAATCGCTGGTTGTCCAAATCGTGGAAGAATATAGGCCAGGGCGGTACCGCCAATGATCGAGCCGAGATTGAAAAAGCTTGAGGCCATTGCCGGTACAAAAAAACGGCCTTTGGTGTTGAGAATGCCCATGACGACCGCTGCAAGAGAGATGCAGATGAGAAAAGGTGCCATGATCATGGTGAGGCGCGTGGTCAGTGCTGTCTTTCCTGCCACCAATGAGAAATCCGGGGCGAGCACGCCAACGATCTCCTCGGCAAACACCATCGTCAACAGGGTCACGCCACTTAACAACACCAAGAAGAAATTGAGCACATTGGCGGCCAGGCGCCATGTCTCTTCCTTGCTGCGCTGCTTATCATAAGCGGAAAAGACGGTGACAAAGGCGGCGGAAAGGGCACCTTCCGCGAAGAGATCGCGCAGCAGATTGGGAATTCGAAAGGCAACGACAAAGGCGTCGTACACCAGTCCAGCACCGAATAGGCCTGCGAAAACCTGCTCCCGTACCAACCCGAGAATTCGGCTCAACATGATCGCCATGCCTACCGAGGCAGCAGATTTGGCAATAGTTCCGTTGTTGTCAGTGGTCTTCACAGTAGTCGGTTGGTTGATGGAGGCTGCCGGTCGGCGCTCGGCAGCTTACCGCACTCGCGCGAGAAATGCCACACAATGATCTTTGGCCATCATCACCATTTCGTTACCGATTTTTCTTGCCAAGTATTTCCCAGCAAGGCCCGGTTATGGACTGATCTTTCTTGACTTTGTAAATTGAAATTGAATATATGAATGTGTCGTTCGGAGGGGCTTGCCAGTATACCTCTCGACACAAGCGAGAATTTGCGGAAGGTGTTGAAAAATAACGTCGTTTTTGAGGAGACACGAATGCAGGATACAAATTTGGTGAGAAATGTTGCCCTTTTTGGTCATGGAAACTGCGGAAAAACCTCCCTGGCCGAGGCAATGCTCTATAGCGCCGGCAAAATCGGCAGACTCGGCAAGGTTGATGACGGTTCAGCGGCGATGGATTACGAAGAAGAAGAAATCAGCCGAAATATTTCAATCAGTTCCAGTTTTCACAATTATCAGTGGAAGAAACACAATGTGTTTTTGATCGACACCCCCGGCGATGACAATTTCTTTAACGAGACCGTTTTTGCCTCTCAAGTTTGCGATAGTGCAATTTTCACCATGGATGCAGTCCTCGGGGTCAAGGGACAGACAATTAAATTTGCCAAGATATTGGAGCAGAAAAAGATCCCTACCCTTATCGCCGTCAGCAAGATGGATCGCGAGCGGGCTAATTTTCTCGGTTGTGTTGATCAAATCAAAGAGTCTCTTCCTTTCAAAGCGGTCATCCTCCATCTGCCGATCGGAGCTGAAGACAACTTCCAGGGATTCGTTGATATAGCCAGCGGCAAAGCCTTTCTCTTTGATGGCGAAAAGGGCAATATCAAGAGTACAGAAGTCCCCTCCGACCTGCAGGCACAGGTGGCTTCTTTACAGGAAGCATTGATGGAAGCGGTAGCCGAAACTGACGACGAGTTGATCGAAAAATTTCTCGAAGAAGGTGTCTTGACCATCGAGGAAATCACCACCGGCCTGCGTAAGGGTATGGCCAGGGCTGTCATTTCTCCCATCTGTGTGTGCTCGGCGACCCACAACAAAGGAGTGACGCCGATCCTCGACGTCATCAATGCCTATTTACCGTCTCCCAAGGAGCGGGCAGCCATTCCCGCCACCAAAGACAACGGGGAAGCAACACTTGTCCAGCCCGACGAAAGCGGTCCGCTCGCCGCTTTAGTGTTTAAAACCATGGCCGATCCCTATACCGGTCGCCTCACCATCTTTCGGGTGTTTAGCGGTGTGGCCAAGGGGGACTCCTTCTACAACGCCAACAAAAAGCTGTCGGAGCGTTTTGGGCAACTCTATGTTCTCGAGGGCAAGGAGCAAAAACCCACCGACTATGCGGGTCCGGGCATGATTATTGGTGTTGCCAAACTCAAGGAAACGGTGACCGGCGACACCCTTTGCGACGCTTCTAGCCCGTTGCTTCTGCCTGCTGCAGAAGCGATGAAACCAGTCATCTCTTATGCGGTGAGCGCCAAAAAAGGTGATGAGGAAAAAGTGTTTTCTTCGATCACCAAGCTTCTCGATGAGGATCTCACCTTACAGATCACCCGACAGCAGGAAACCAAACAGGTCCTGCTCTCAGGGGTCGGACGCGTTCATCTCGATGTGGTGGGAGCACGCATCAAGCGCAAGTTCGGAGTGGAGATGGAACTCACCGTTCCCAAGATCCCTTATCGGGAGACCATCCGTTCAAGCGCCAGGGTTCAGGGGCGACACAAAAAACAGAGTGGCGGCCGCGGTCAATTCGGAGATTGCTGGATCGAAATCTCCCCTCTGCCCGGAGGGAAATACGAATTCGCTGATCAGATCGTCGGTGGAGTCATCCCGCAACAATATCGTCCTGCGGTTGATAAAGGTATCCAGGAAGCCATGGAAAGAGGAGTTCTGGCCGGCTATCCGGTGACAGATATAAAAATTGCCCTGGTTGATGGGTCGTTCCACAACGTCGATTCTTCGGAGATGGCGTTTAAGATTGCCGGATCTCTGGCTTTCAAAAAGGGTGCTCAGGAAGCTGGGTTGATACTTCTTGAGCCCTATGTCAACATGGAGATCAGAGTTGGTAAGGAGCATGTCGGCGATGTCATGGGCGACCTTAATTCGCGAAGAGGCAAGGTCATGGGCATGGATTCCGCCGATGGCATGGAGATCATCAACGCGCAGGTGCCGCAGTCAGAGATTCAAACCTATGCCACCGACCTGACCTCGATGACCGGAGGTCTGGGGAGTTTCACCATCTCTTACGCACACTATGAAGAAGTGCCCAGTCAGATTGCCGAGAAAATTATCGCCGAGGCGAATTTACAGAATGGCTGACAGCCAAAATGACAGGCTTGTCTCGACAAGAAGAGGCAGCGGCTATACCTTCGCCGTGTTGACCATGAGTGACAAGGGGTCACGCGGCGAAAGAGAAGATAGCAGTGGCTT
>CAYSON010000111.1:8420-8731 GCA_964432635.1 uncultured Desulfopila sp. | reverse complement strand
GGAAGAAAATCAAGAACCGGGTGGGAGGAGAGTGTGCGCGGCAGATAGGCAGAGGTGTCGTCGAGAACCGGAGGCAGCACCCCATCGATATTAAAGACCTTTATGGCGAACAGGTCGTTGCCGTATTTTCTCAGTCCGGCAATCTTCTGCTCGCCGCTGCCGTTCTGTTGAAAAACCATGAGCTGTTGCTTCACATCCACCCCTTTTTCTGCGATCAAATATCGAGCCGTACCCATCGCGTACAGTAGCGATAAGCCGCCTCAAGAAGTTTTTTGCGGTTCTGTCCGGTAAAGACCAAGGCGCTGACCGCC
>CAYSON010000111.1:6262-8410 GCA_964432635.1 uncultured Desulfopila sp. | reverse complement strand
CCTGCTGTATCGCGGCAGAGCACCATACCGTCCTCGACCCGCTGCGCTTCAACTCCATCGTCGACAGTCAGGGGTGAGAGGACCTCTTTGCAGTCCAACTCATCATCCTGAAGCTGAAAGTAAGCCATTTGCGCCAGAGCGTGGTATTCGTGTTTGGCACCGGCGCCATCCGCGGCGGCATAGGCCTTGATATAGCCGGGTTCGACGATGGCCCGCTCGGGCACCACCAGCACCGTGCGACACTGCGCTAAAACGTCTTCGCCACTCACCCGCAACATTTCATCTCATCCGCAAGGTCTTCCCAGGTTTCTGCAACACTCTACCGTGCCGCCAGTCAGGCCGCCATTTGATAAAGACCCTTTCCCCAGTTTTTACAAAAGTTTTTTTGCTTCTCAGGAGAAAATCTCACCCTTTGTCAATGCGCACCGCGCAAACCTTGGCCTCCATGATCTTACAGATCGGATCCATGGCATCGTTGGTAAGAAGATTGGCGGCGGCCTCCCGGTAATGGAAGGGAATGAAGACCACCCGGGTAGGCACGATCGAACTGACCCGTGCCTTGAGGCGGATCGAGCCACGGCGCGACGAGACCCTCACCAGATGGCCATCCTCGACACCGAGGATTTCGGCATCAAGGGGATTGATCTCGACGAAGGGCTCTGGGGCCACCGCGTGCAACCCCGCCGAACGCCTGGTCATGGTGCCGGTGTGATAGTGAAAGAGTTCGCGCCCAGTGGTCAGCACCAGAGGATATTCCTTGTCCGGCAACTCCTTGGAGGTCACCAGCGGCACGACGGTGAACAGGGCGCGACCGCCGGGGCGGTTAAAACTCTCCTTAAAAAGAAATTCGGTGCCGGGATGATCCTCGCTCGGACATGGCCAGCGCAAACCTACCTTCTCAAGACGATGATAGCTGATGCCGCCAATTCCCGACCACAGCGCGGCCACCTCGGCAAAGACCCGCTCCGCCTGCAGCGGCTCACCATAGTCTCCAGCGCTACCGAGGCGGCGACTGAGCTGATCGATGATCCACAGATCGGTACGAGCCTGTCCGGGCGGACTCACAGCCCGCCGCACCCGCTGCACCCGTCGTTCTGAACTGGTGAAGGTGCCGTCTTTTTCGGCAAAAGAAGCACCGGGGAGAACGACATCGGCGAGTTGCGCCGTCTCGGTCATAAAAATATCTTGCACCACCAGGAAGTCGAGGTTGGCAAAGGCCTTGACCGAATGGCTGGTGTTAGGATCGGAGAGGGCCGGATTCTCGCCGAAGATGTACATGCCCCTGACCCGTTTATCGAGCATCGCCCCGGTCATCTCGGTGGCGGCAAGACCGACAGTGGGCGACAGCAGCCGGCCCCAGGCCTGTGCAAACTTGGCCCGGGCCGCCTCGTCGTCGACCCGTTGATACCCCGGGTAGACATTGGGCAACCCTCCCATGTCACAGGCACCCTGGACATTGTTCTGGCCGCGCAGCGGATTGACCCCGGCGGCGCGCTTGCCGACATTGCCGGTCAACAGAGCAAGGTTGCCGACGGCATGGACGTTGTAGGTGCCCATGACATGCTGGGTGATGCCCATGGCATAATAGATGCCGGCATTCTCGGCCGATCCGTAAATTTGGGCGGCCCTACGGATATCGGCGGCGGGAACGCCGGTAATTTCTTCTGCGTATTCCGGGGTAAAGACGGCCAAGGAGGCGGTAAAGCTATCAAAACCTTCAGTTCTCGCGGCGATGAACTCCTCGTCGGCCAACCCCTCATCGAGAATGACCCTGGCTATGGCATTGAGCAACACCGAATCGGTTCCCGGCCGCTGTCGCAACCACAAGGTGGCAAATTTTGTCAGGGGAATGCGGCGTGGATCGGCGACGATCAACTTGGCACCCCTGGCCACCGCCTCCTTCATGCGTAGGGCGATGATCGGGTGATTTTCCGTGGTGTTGGAACCTATGACCAGCAACGCCTGGTTGTCGGCGATCTCCGCCACCGAATTGGTCATTGCTCCGGAACCGAATTTTGCGGCCAGACCGGCCACGGTGGCGCTGTGTCAGTAGCGGGCGCAGTGATCGACATTGTTGGTACCGATACCTGCCCTGAGCAGCTTTTGGAAGAGATAGTTCTCCTCATTGGTGCAACGGGCGGAACAGAG
>CAYSON010000111.1:5281-6252 GCA_964432635.1 uncultured Desulfopila sp. | reverse complement strand
GGCCGGCGATGGCGTCGGCGCCATGCTCCTCTTTGATCCGGCTGAACCTGGCGGCGATGTAGTCCAAGGCCTCCGGCCATTCAACCGGCTCAAACGACCCGCCCTTTTCACGCCTGATCAAGGGCTTTCGCAGTCGTTCCGGGCTGTGGATAAAGTCATAGCCGAATCGTCCCTTGACGCAGAGCCAGCCACGGTTGTGATTGTCGGCCTCGGAATCGACGCGATAGACCTGATCACCGGAAGAACGCAAGGTCAGATTGCAGCCGCAGCCGCAGAAGGTGCAAACCGTTTTGGTCACATTGAAGGGACCGGTGCGAGGCTTGCCGGACCACAACCGCGCCGAAAGGGCTCCGGTCGGGCAGACGGCAACGCACTGGCCGCAGAACTCGCAATTGAGATCCTCGCCGAAGGGCGGGATGACCTTGGCCTCGAAGCCGCGCTCGGCAAAACCGATCGCCCCCACTCCCTGCACTTCCTCACAGACCCGCACGCAGAGGCCGCACATCACGCACTTGTTCTGTTCCCGGGTGATGAAAGGGTTGGCGTCAACGCGCTGATGGTCGCGCATCGCGCCCTGGAAACGGTTCTCCCGCAGGCTGTAAAAATAGGCGAGTTCCTGGAGTTTGCAGTCACCGGTGCCGATGCAGGTCATGCAGTCATTGGGGTGGTCAGAGAGCAATAACTCGACCGTGGTGCGACGCAGACGGTAGAGTCGTTCGCTGATCGTCCGCACCACCATCCCTTCACTGACCGGGGTGGTGCAGGAAGAGACCGGCTTGGCCATGCCGGCGATTTCGACAATACAGAGCCGGCAAGCGCCGAAGGGTTTAATCCGCGGATCATGGCACAGGGTGGGGATGTCGATACCACCACTCCGGGCCGCCTCGAGGACGGTACTACCGGAGGCTACTGAGATTTCTTTGCCGTCGATAATCAGGTTAATCATGGTAGGCTACTCCTTGAGGACAGCA
>CAYSON010000111.1:232-5271 GCA_964432635.1 uncultured Desulfopila sp. | reverse complement strand
TCTCAATCCCGCCACTCCGGGCCGCCTCTACAACTGTGCTGCCTGTGGCTACGGCGATCTCTTTGCCGTCGATAATCAGGTTGATCATGGTGGCTACTCCTTGAGCACGGCGTTGAACTTGCAGACATCAAAACACGAACCGCAGCGGATACAGAGTTTCTGATCAATCTGATGCACCTGCTTGACCTCGCCGCTGATCGCCTTGACCGAACAGGCCTTGGCACACATGGTGCAACCGACGCACATGTCGGGGCGGATGAAGAAGGTGAGCAGGCTGTTACAGACCTTGGCCGGACACTTCTTCTGTTTAATGTGGGCCTCGTATTCGTGACGAAAATAGCGGATGGTGCTGAGCACCGGATTGGGTGCCGACATGCCCAGTCCGCAGAGGCTGGCATCGCGTACATCCTCGGCAAGACTCTGTAGCAGTTCGATGTCGCCCTCCTTGCCCTTTCCTTCGGTGATGCGGGTGAGGATCTCCAGCAAGCGCTTGGTGCCGATGCGGCAGGGCACGCACTTGCCACAGGATTCCGCCTGGGTGAATTCAAGAAAGAACTTGGCGATATTGACCATGCAGTCGCACTCATCGAGCACCACCATGCCCCCCGAACCCATCATCGAGCCGACCGAGGCCAACCCTTCGTAATCGACGGGCAGGTCGATATGCTGCTGGGGGATGCAACCCCCGGAGGGTCCGCCGGTCTGCACCGCCTTGAACAGCCGGTCACCCTCGATGCCACCGCCGATCTTGTAGATAATGTCCTTGAGCGGCATGCCCATGGGAATCTCGATGAGTCCGGTATTCCTTATCTTGCCGGTCAAGGCGATGACCTTGGTGCCCTTGCTCTTGCCGGAGCCAACCGATCCATACCACTCCGCCCCGTACACGATGATGGCAGGAACGTTGGCAAAGGTCTCGACGTTGTTGATCACCGTCGGCTTGCCCCACAAGCCTTTCTGTGCCGGAAAGGGCGGCTTGGGGCGGGGCATGCCGCGATCACCCTCGATCGAGGCGATCAAGGCGGTTTCCTCGCCGCAGACAAAGGCCCCGGCGCCGAGCTTGACCTTGATGCGCAGCCCGAAATCACTGCCAAAGAGCTTGTCGCCGAGGAAGCCTCTCTCCTCGGCCTGTTGCAGAGCAAGGCGCAAACGTTCCACCGCCAGCGGGTATTCAGCGCGGATATAGACGTAACCGAGGGAGGCGCCAATGGCGTAAGCACCGATGATCATTCCCTCAAGCACCGCATGGGGGTTGCCCTCGACAATGGAGCGATCCATAAAGGCACCCGGATCCCCCTCGTCGGCATTGCAGATGATGTATCGTTGCTCTCCCTCCGCCGCCGCACAGAACTGCCATTTGGTGCCGGTGGGAAAACCGCCGCCGCCCCGCCCACGCAGCCCCGAGGCCTTGACCACCTCGACCACCTCTGTCGGGCTCATGGCCTGTAAGGCCTTCTCTGCGGCCTGGTAACCGCCAACGGCGAGATACTCGCCGATATCTTCGGGATCGATCTTGCCGAGATCGCCAAGGACACGCTTGGTCTGGTTATCGTGGAAGATGTGATAATCGTCCCCCACCAGCCACTCAGTCACCTGGCGGCCACCGAGGACATGCTCCTGAACCAGGCGCGGCACCATCTCCGCCTGGATATATTGATAGGTGGATACCTGCTCCCCGATGGCGATATCAACCAGCACATCACGGGCGCAAAAGCCGCGACAACCTACCTTGTGCAGACGGCAATGCTCCTTGACCTTGGCGTGGTTGATTCCGGCCGCCGCAAACTCATTGTGAAAGGCGGCCATAACCGCGTCGCCACCGGCGGCGATACCACCGGTGCCCATGCACACATTGACTACGATTTCCTCGCCCATGCTGATCCTTGTCGGTTGAAATGACGGTAAGGCACAGTACTCCGGGCCTTAACGCGGCAAACGGACACTTACTGCATAACTATATCGTCAATACCACAGTGTGGCAATCCTAAAGCGCTGATAGCAGTATCCAGTAGTGATGATAGACGATGGTTCCCGCAAAACCCAAGCCCCCGCTCACCTTCGGCAGGAAGAAAATGCTATGGCCTTGGCCTCCGACCTTAACGGTTTGACAAGCCAGAGGGGATCCTGTATCTATCAGAGCCGGAGATCCCCCCCAACCGCCATTCACTCCTCCCTCTTCCCGCCGCAAAGCGCGCCGCCTGCCTGTCATGACCGCTTCGCTCACTTCCGCCAGCACAGAGAGCATAATCCTTAACAAGGTGGGCGGTTCGCAATACTGCAAACTCAGCTACCCCTTGCCCTGCGGCGTCTTTACCGAACTCGCTTGTGAAGAGGCGGTGCTCCATTTCAACGGCAACGGCGAGATCCTCCGCGCCAAGGGTCGAGGGAGCGATTGGCATCACCCCAACGAGTGGTTGAAGAGAACCGTCGGCAACGACTGGGTGTATTACTCGAGCGGCGGCTACACCGGGGTCTTCGAGGCCATCGGCGAATACTATTTACCCAATTTTACCTACCCCACCAATAGCCTGCTCGGCGGCAACCCTTTTGCCGACAAGGCCGTCGAGTCTCTGATGCGCGGCTGGTATGGTTTGGTGGAACGGTTGGCCGGAAAATTATCTTCTCTTTCCCCGGCGCATCAGGCTTTTTTTGCCCAGGCCTTGGCCAACACCCCACAACAGTTGGCGGCCAGGGCGGAACAATTGCATCGCCTCATCGGTGGACGGGTTTCGGTGCTGCCGCCCGATGCCCGCCACGTCGATTACCAGCTCATTCCCCTGACCCTTTCCCGGGGGTGCCTGCATAAATGCAGCTTCTGCAAGGTCAAGAATGTCAGACCGTTCACGGTGCTGAGCATGGAGGAGATTCGCTATCAGATAATGGGCCTGCGGGAGTGGTACGACCTCGATCTGGGCAACTACAACGCCCTGTTCCTCGGTGAGCATGACGCCCTGCAGGCGGGAGAAGCGGCCATCATCGCCGGCCTGGAAGAGGCTTACAGTTGCTTGCGCTTTGCCGAATCAAGAATTGAGGGCCACTGTACCTTCCTCTTCGGTTCGGCGGTATCGCTGCTGGCCGCCTCGGAAAGCCTGTTTGCTACCCTCAACACTTTACCGGGCCGCTACTATATCAATATCGGTCTTGAATCGGCGGATCAGGCCACCTTGGATCTGCTCGGCAAGCCGGTCTCGGAAGAAATTGTACGCCAGGCCTTTCAACGCATGCTGGAGATCAACAAGCGCTACGAGCACATCGAAATCACCGCCAACTTCATCATGGAGGAGGGATTGCCGCCTGGTCATCTGCCCTCGGTCCTCGCCCTTATCCGCGAGGGGTTGACCCACACTCTGCCCAAGGGCTCGATCTATTTCTCGCCGCTTTCCTTCGGCCAACCTTCGCAAGCAAGACTCTTTGAATTTAATCGCTTGAAGGTGCTCAGCCGCTTGCCGACCTTTCTCTATATCATCCAACGTCTTTAGCTCAAGGACCCTGCCATGACAAATGCCAACGCCCTGCGCACCCGCATCCTTGCTGCCCGCGATGCCCAGACACTAGAGGAGATAATCGAAAAATCCCGCGCCATTCACGAGAATTTGCGCAGCCTCGATCAGTTGCGACGCAGTCAAACCATCTTCGCCTATGTCAGTTTTCGCAGCGAGGTCGACACCACCGGGCTCATTGACGAGTTGCTCGCCGCTGGCAAGAAGGTGGCGGTGCCGGTAACCCGGGTCAAGGACAAGCGTCTTGATGTGATCAGCATCACCAGCCGCGAGAAGGATCTGGTACCCGGCTATTGCCGCATTCCCGAGCCGCGCCGCGAATTGTGGCAGACCGCTGTGGTGACCGACGAAGAGATCGAGATCATTCTCCTGCCGGGGTCGGTCTTCGACCTTCGAGGCGGCCGCTTCGGTTACGGCGGCGGCTATTACGACCGCTTTCTCGAGCGCAACCCCCAGGCCCTGCGCATCGGCCTGGCCTTTGATCTGCAAGTTGTCGAACACGCCCCACTCGCTGCCCACGACCAACTGCTCGACTTGGTGGTCACCGAAAGCCGGATCATTGTAGGGCGAAGGTCTGACCTCTGCTTGGACTGACACAACTACTGCTTTATCCAAGCTGTCGCTCTCACCGATCGACAACCACCCTTCATGTGCCACACCGTGACATGTTACCTAGTGACATATCTCCCACGAGGTATTATACTTCCTGGCAATCATCATATGATATCCAACTGACCAGGAGAACCATTCATGGAAACGCTTCAGGAAGAAAAGTTGACGGCAATTTACAGCAAGGCTCTGCAAAACGATGACAATATCATCTCTATCCTCCAGGAAATTCAAAACACCTTCGGCTACGTCGACAAGGAGGCAGTACAGTGGTTCTCCCGTAAGAGCGGAATTTCACTGTCAAAGTTCTACGGGGTCATAACTTTTTACGGACAATTTCATCTGACCCCGCGGGGAAAAAACATCGTCACCGTCTGTTGCGGCACCGTTTGTCACGTCAAGGGCGCGCCCAAGGTGATTTCCAAGCTCAAAGAGGATCTCAAGCTGAAAGGCGATGATCTGACCACCAAAGACATGCTCTTCACCATGGAAAACGTCAACTGCGTCGGGGCCTGCAGTATTGCCCCGGTGGTGATCGTCAACGACAAGGTTTACGGTAAGCAAAGTGGTGACAAGATGGTGAAAAATCTCAAACAGTACAAAGAACGGACCCAGGCCTGAGATACTCCACGAAAAGGTGTAAATACTCCTCGATGTTGTCGCGAAAATGCGATACCTTCCTTGCAAGAGTACCTACAGAGGACCACAACAACAGCGGAGGTAGCGCATGAACGTGCAGAAAATCTACGAATACGCCCTGCAGAGGGAAGAGGAAGGATATCGGTTCTTTAACAGCAACGCCGTCAACGCCTCCCATGCTGCGGCAGCGCAGGTCTTTTCCAAGCTTGCCGAGGAGGAACTGCGACATATTACTTTTATCAAAAATCCCAAGCAACAAAAAGCAGAGATAAAACCAAAAATTATCGTAAA
>CAYSON010000111.1:0-222 GCA_964432635.1 uncultured Desulfopila sp. | reverse complement strand
CAGCCACCGGTGGCAGCGCCGAGTTGCAGGGCGAAGGGTGGTTCGAGGAGCGGGCCCGCAAGGAATTCCTCGACCAGACACTGATCGAATCGATGATCCCCGATGTCGCCGTGCTGAGGACCGCCTTCCTGATCGAGCGAGACCTTTCCGAATTCTACGAAAAAGCTGCTGCCCAGACCGAGGGGCGCGACAAGGCCGCGCTCAGCAAACTCGCTCGCTGGG